>DATMSZ010000480.1:0-19237 GCA_035565175.1 Pseudosphingobacterium sp. | reverse complement strand
GTAAGAAAGGTGCGGGGGGAGGATATAGTTTGAATAAGGATCCGGAAGATATTCGTTTATCGCAAGTGATTCGATTAACAGACGGGCCAATTGCGCTATTGCCTTGTGTTAGCCTTAACTTCTATAGGAGATGTGACGAGTGTAAATCAGAAGAAGTTTGTGGCATACGAGATACATTTGTTGACGTGCGGAACGCTATGCTACAGATACTCAATGACACCAGTATTGCTGATATCATTAAAAGAGAAGGGAATTTAGCACTGAACCTATAAAATAATGACCTGATTTTTAGTTATTTATGTATTAAGTTTTGCTCTTTCTTAAAAAAGACTACTAAAAAGGTATATTTTATATATATTTGTTGCGTGGAATACCTGAAGCAATTTAAAAGTGGAACGACCGTGAGGTAATGTCTTTTTTTGCTAGGTGTAAATTAAATTAAAACCTTTCGTGGTTACAGGATAAGGTTTTTTCGCAAACAATTAATATAAGGAGGTAAGCAAATGGAAAGGCAATTTACCGATAGAGAACGGTCTTATGTCGAACCGAAAATTACACTTGTAGGCGCTGGCCCTGGTGATCCTGATTTGATTAGTGTTAAAGGTGTTAAGGCTTTGAAAACAGCAGATGTCGTAATATACGATGCTTTGGTAGATGAGATTTTGTTGGATTATGTGCCAAAAGAGGCAACGAGAGTTTATGTAGGCAATCCTTCTGGAGATGAAAATTTTTCTCAGTCTACTGTAAATCAGTTAATGGTTGATTATGCGTTGAACTTCGGGCACGTTGTGCGATTAAAAGGTGGTGACCTTTTTGTTTTCGGTCGCGGATATGAAGAGCTTGAATACGCTGCCTCGTATAGCATTGAAACAGAAATTATACCGGGAATTAGCAGCGCTATTTCTGTGCCGGGGTTGCAGGGGATTCCTGTTACGCATAAAGGAGACAGTGACGGATTGTGGATATTATGTGGAACGGATGAAAAAGGACAACTGAATAAGGAATTAATAAGTGCAGCATCTAGTAAAGCAACCGTGGTGGTATTACTTGGCTATGAGCAGCTTCATGATATTGTAAATATTTATCAGCGTGCCGGTAAAGGGCGCTTGCCTGTTGCTGTTATCCAAAATGGGTCAATGAAAAACGAAAAAATTGCCGTAGGGATCGTGAATACGATTGACGAAATAGTTGAAGAAGAGGGGATTGATAATTCGGGGCCTGTTTTGTTAGTGTTCGGGCAAACGGTGGCACATCATAAGCGGTTTTGTTCTATCCTCAATTTCCTTGAAGGTGATAATAGTTATTGATCACTTATTTGAAGTATCTTCATTCATTTTACTAATTGCATAATTTAACTACCTGCTCTCGCATCGCGAACGGCAGGTAGTGTTTTTATATGGATTTATTATTAAATAAAAATAGAATGCAGCGGTTTTTTACAAAACAATTAAAATAAAGTTTTATTGTAAATGAATTTTATGCTAGGTTTGAGTCCACAATAAAACAAGAATGAAGGAACAAAGTAAATTAGTTCGTAGTCAAACGCAACGATCGCAGAATAGGGAACATTCTGTGCCTCTATATTTAACATCCAGTTTTATTTTTGATGATGCAGAACAAGGGCGAGCGATATTTGCAGGAGAAGAGGATGGTAATGTATATTCAAGATACTCGAACCCTAATACCAATGAGTTTATACAAAAGGTTTGTGCCTTAGAAGGTGCCGAAGCAGGCTTAGCCTTCTCTTCAGGGATGGCAGCGGTATTTGCATCTTTTGCCGCGATATTAAAGGCAGGCGATCACATTGTAGCTTGTAGGTCTATTTTTGGTTCTACCCATCAGTTGTTCACGCAGTTATTTCCTCGTTGGGGTATTACTACTTCCTATGTGGAGGCCTCAGCGCCCGAAACTTGGGAGCAAGCAATTCAGGAAAATACGAAAATGATTTTTTTAGAGACGCCTTCTAATCCGGGATTGGAGTTGATTGATCTGGAGTGGTTAGGAGGGTTTAAAAAAAAATATCCGCATATCATACTTAACGTCGATAATTGTTTTGCGACGCCGTACTTGCAGAAACCCATAAATTACGGATTTGATTTAGTAAGCCATTCTGCAACGAAATACATGGATGGACAAGGTCGTGTGTTAGGCGGAATTGTAGTGGGGAAACAAGCGCTTATTGACGAAATTATGTTCTTTATTCGTCATACCGGACCTGCAATGTCGCCATTTAACGCTTGGGTAATCTCAAAAAGTTTAGAGACATTAGGCTTAAGAATGGATCGGCACTGTAGCAATGCTTTAGCAGTTGCCCAAAAATTGGAAGCTAGCACTGAGGTAGAAACTGTTCGTTACCCTTTTCTTCCTTCACACCCACAGTATGAATTGGCAAAGAGACAAATGAAAGCCGGTGGAGGGATAGTAACATTTATTATTAAAGGGGGCTTTGATCGCGCTAAGCGTTTTTTGGATAGCCTAAACATGATTTTGATTACTTCTAATTTGGGCGACTCCCGTTCTATTGCAACACATCCTGCATCAACCACTCACTCTAAATTAACAGATGAAGAGCGGAAAATGATCGGAATATATCCCGGTACCATTAGGATATCTGTCGGCTTAGAGGATATAGAAGATATTCTAGATGATTTGGAACAGGCGTTGGAAGCGAGTAAATAGGACTTTCAAGGGGATTTTGAAAGAGGAAGAAGGAAAGGTCAGTAATTTAAGTAGGTGTGGATCGCTCAGCAATTCATAGCTATCACTGATGTAAAATATAAAGGAGCTAATTATTTACAGATGAAAGTAGTATTAAATAGAGTTAACAAAGCAGTACACTTCGAAGGGGACAGTCCCACTTCAGCTGTTAAGATCCATATCGATGGTTCTCCGGATATAGGGGGCGAAGGATTGGGGGCTAGACCCATGGAATTGGTATTGATGGCTTTGGGATCTTGTAGTGTGCTTGATCTCATCAATATTCTTAAAAAACAGAAGCAAGAGATTGAAGATGTATCGATTGAGGTAGAAGGAAAAAGAGTTGATACAATCCCCGCGGTCTTCACAGATATTCATATAATATTTAAGTTAAAGGGTACTATTGATTATAATAAAGCGATAAAAGCAGCAGAATTGGCTGTCAAGAAGTACTGTTCTGTGCATGATATGCTAGCAGCGGGAGGAGTAAATATAACCTATGAAGTGCAGTTGTAAAATCGTTTTTTCATTACAAAACGCATAGTGCAATTTATTTCTTAAGAAAGCTCCCGCTCCATATTTTCTCTGCTTTTCTACCGATTAGCCAAAAGGATAAAGCTAATAGGGAAAAGAATATTGCCCGGTTTACATTATCCCACAAGTATTCGAAGAAGCGGGTATATAAGTTTATCAGTAGAAAAGTGATGCCGAACTCCCTTGCGATGGCATCTTTTTTCTTTAGTCCATACCAAGCAAATAGGAGCGACACAAGCGTAGATAGTATACCCCAATAAAGAATATGGTATTGCTTAATGGCTGCCCATTTATCCAAATCGCTGTAGTTGCCAAAAATGGATAATAGCCATAAGGATATAAGGAGGTAGAGTATGCCGATGGCATAGCTCAATGGCTGAAAAGGCTGTATGATTTTCCACTGCTTATGTAGTGAAAAAGCGAAGACTGTAAGGGCTGCTCCGAATAATGTGAAACGTAAGGGGTAATTCATGCCCCAAAACTTAAATCCCCAATTACTATGATAGGCCGTTTCTGAAGCAAACCAAATTCCCAGGGCTATTAGCATAAAAATCCAGATCGTTTTTGAAGACAATTTTATCGCTAAGATTGTATAAATTAAAACAGAGCAAAAAAATAGTAGAGAATACAGCCCGCTAACCTTGTCGACAATCTTTCCTAAATAACCAATACTGGTTGCTGTTGCGAAAACTCCCAGTACAATTAAGCTTTCATTACTTAGCTGTTTTTCAGGATACTTTTTCTTATTATAATAACCAGCGTAATAAAAAAGAGCAGCAAGAGAAGCACAAATTATACTTATAATAATGTTAGGGGTATCGTAGAGCGTCTCTAATAGTGCCAGAATTTTTTTATCAATAAATAGAGACAGGAACGCAAGTACAATGCAAGAAAGAGCTATCCAAAAGGAGTACTGTGCTAAACGACGCCAATCGAAGCCCTTTATTTCATATGATTTCCTTAACTGTTGAGCTGTTTCTGCATCTATCAGGTTTTCTTTCTGCCAATGATCAATGGCAGTTTCAATGATTTCTTGTTCGTGTCTGTCAACATTAAGTTTCATTACTACAATGGTTTATTTTGCTAATCGCTGGTTTGTTAATTTTTGTAGGTAATGAGTGACGGTTTGTTAACTAAGAAGAGTTCTTATATTTTTCTCATCTTCCGCCAATTGCTTAGTCATTTGTTCTATACTTTCGAATTTATGATCATGTCTTACGAAATGGATAAATTCAATACGCAATGTTTTACCGTATAGATCTTCGTTTAAATCAAAAAAATTGATTTCTATGCTTCTGTTAATACCTTTAACTGTTGGGCGTGTTCCGATATATCCCATGCCTTTTAATCGTGGACCTTTTATGGCAGGCTTATAGTCTCCAGTTGACATTTCCTCCTGTTCAATTATAGTAGCCTCGACAGCATAGATGCCATAGGCCGGAATGAGCTTATAACTCTCTGGCACCTCTATATTTGCAGTAGGGTAACCGATAGTTCTACCTAGCTGCTGCCCCTTAATTACTTTTCCGGTAATGTGGAAAGGATAACCAAGATATTTGTTAGCGGTTGATATTTCACCTATTATCAGGGCTTCTCTAATTTTTGTCGAAGAAACTGCTACATCATTGATGTCTTGCTCAGGTATTTCCTGAACAGTATAATGATATTGTTCCGCGTATTTAAGTAGATCAACCAATGACCCTTTTCTGTCCTTACCAAAATGATGATCGTATCCTATAATAATACGTTTTGTGCCAATTTTGCTTACCAAGATTTCACGAATGTATTCTTCAGCTGATTGGTTAGAGAAATCACGGGTAAAGGGAGTAATGATCAAATGATCAATTCCACTGTCAGCTAAACGATCGGCTTTTTCCTCTATGGTGTTGATTAAGCGTAAGCTATCATCATCAGGGTGTAAGATCATTCTTGGGTGAGGGAAAAACGTTAAAAGAACGGTTTCGCCGTTGATTTTTTGCGCATATTCCCTTAAACTACTGATAATTTTTTGGTGCCCAATATGCACACCATCAAAAGTACCTATGGTAACCACTGCGTTATCAAGTGGTATAAAGTCTTCGATATTTCTATAAATCTTCATGTTAAAATGTCGTTCTCCTAAATGGAGAAATGTTAATTAATAGCTGCTTCTTTGTGATTTATAGATGATTTTATCTGTTGAGTTAAAAAGATCATTTTGTAACATTAGGTTGTATAGTATGATTTTATTGATCCCTTGGCAATTCTCTTAAAGAACGAATGTGCGCAGACAAATCTAACACATCATATGCATTGCTTACATGAAAATCGCCGCTCCTGGTTCTTCTCAACTTGCTGAGGTAAGCCCCATTATTAACGATTTTTCCAAAATCATGTGCTAAAGAACGAATATAAGTTCCTTTGCTGCAAACAACTCTGAAATCAACTTCCGGCAAATTAATGCGTGTTAATTCAAATTCAAAAATAGTAACTTTTCTTGTTTTTAATTCAACTATTTCGCCGCGACGCGCCTTTTCATACAGTCTTTCGCCTTGTACTTTTACTGCAGAATGAGCTGGAGGATATTGATCTAGCTCTCCTATGAAATTTTTGGTGGCATTTAATAAGTCAGTTTCCTGCAAGTTCGAGGTGTCAAAATGCTGATCTGGATCTGTTTCCAAATCGTAGGATGGAGTAGTGGCTCCTAACGTAAAAGTTCCGGTATATTCTTTTTCTTGGGCTTGTAAGGCATCAATGGTCTTCGTGCGTTTTCCAGTACATACAATAAGCAAGCCAGTGGCTAAAGGGTCCAAGGTGCCTGCATGGCCAACTTTTATCTTAAGGGGTTTGAGCGAATTTCTTATCTTACTTACTACATCGAAACTAGTCCACTCGAAAGGCTTATCTATCAATAACACTTCGCCTTCTGAAAAATCAAAATCAGGATATATATGTTCTCTATTGCTGTCTTTCACAAATTGTCTGTCTAAGCATGCTTGCGAATTATCTTTAAGCCCTACTAGGCTTCTGAGCCAAATTCGTACACGTGATTTATATTAGATTACGGATAAACTATGTCCGCTTAATAGCATGACGATAATAATCCCTCCAATTACAATTCTATACCAGCCAAATGCTTTGAAGCCGTATTTGGTTACAAAGCCGATAAAACTCTTAATGGCAATAATGGCAACAATGAACCCAAGTACATTTCCTATAATTAATACATTCACCTCTTGCGAAGTGAACTGGTTTCCGTCTTGATAAAAATCTAATAATTTCTTGGCAGTAGCACCAAACATAGTAGGTACCGCTAAAAAGAAGGAGAATTCAGCCGCCGCTTTTCTAGATAAATTTTGCGCCATACCACCAACGATTGTAGCACCAGACCTGGAAGTACCTGGAATCATTGCTAAGCATTGAAACAAGCCAATTTTTAAAGCTGTTACGTACGATATATCATCTGAGTCTTCAAGCTGCGGTTTATTGAACCATTTATCTACAAATAGCAATATTACGCCGCCTATTACCAAGGTTATAGCAACCGTCATGGGGCTTTCCAGCATATTGTCAATAAGATCACTAAACAGCAAACCAAAAACTGCAGCAGGAATAAATGCAACTAAAAGTTTGAAATAAAAATCCAATGACTTAAAAAACCGCTTAAAATAAAGTACGACTACTGATAAAATGGTGCCTAGTTGAATCGCTACGGTAAAGAGCTTTACAAAAGCAGAGGGCTCAATTCCCAATAGGGCAGTAGCGATGATTAAATGGCCGGTGGATGATACTGGTAAAAATTCTGTTAAACCTTCTACAATGGCTAAAACAATCGTTTCTATTAAGGTCATTATTTATTTTCTTTGTTGGGGTTTTTTAGGATGGAGACAACGCCTAATGCAAAACCAGCTACCACAACTAAAGGCGCCAATGTGATTTTAGTGAAGCTATATATATCTGTTTTACCAGCCATTAAAATAAACCCTATAATGACTATTACAATGCTTAACAGCATTAATTGGTAATTCAATTTACCAAAAACAAAATTTACTTTTTGTGGTGGGGGTGTTGTTTTTTTTCTTTCTTGAGACATAATGATAAAATTAATACAGCGCTTATCTATATAGGTCGTTCATGCGTAACCGTAAATATTTACTTACCGCGAAATAAGTGCTCGCGCCTGATATCAGAATACCTAAGCATATGACACCAATAAATATAAGAGCAAATTCAAAGTAGTTTCGCAAAATGACAATTTCCGGAATTTGTTCTTGGGCAAAATATAAAGTTACCAGTAGTAATATAATGGCGATTAACCCACCTAATAATCCATGTAAAATGCCATATCCTAAAAAAGGACGTCTAATAAATCCTTTGGTGGCACCCACCATTTGCATACTTTTTATAAGAAAGCGTTGCGAATAGATAGCTAAACGAATAGTATTGTTGATAAGAGCTACAGCAATGATCAGTAGGATAGCAGCAAATGCCAAAATAATCAAACCTATTATACGAATGTTTTGGTTAACCATGTCAATCAATGAGTCTTGATAAACAACTTCTTTTACCAAGCTGTTCTCCGAAATCTGTTTCGAAAACGTTTCTACGCCCGTTTTATTTGCGTAATCTGCTTTAAGATATACATCGATAGAAGACAATAGTGGATTGTATCCTAAGAATTTGACAAAGTCCTCTCCAAGGTCATTCTGTAGGTTCCTTGCCGCTAATTCCTTACTCACGTATTGGGTTCGCAAAACAGCAGGGTTGCCATCGAGTTCTTTTTGCAAACTTAGGATGTCTGCTTCCGTTACTCCATCATTTACGATTATATTGAGAACAATATTTTCTTTAACATAGTTAGATAGGTTTTTGGCATGTACCAAGATAAGACCTAGTAAACCTGTCATTAATAAAACCAATGCTATACTTATAACAGTAGAAATATATACCGACTTTGTTTTACGAGATGATGTGCTTACTTCAAATTCTTCCATGCGTAAATGTTTGATTTGCGAAATTAACAATTACATATGAGATATAAGATATGAGATGTGAGATTTTTCGTACTTTCGCAAGTCATACTGTAATGTGTTATAATGGACTATCAATTTAGAACTATAGAAAAAAAATGGCAAAAGTTTTGGGCTTCCAACCAAACCTTTAAAGTAAGTAATACGTCAGATAAGCCAAAATATTATGTGTTAGATATGTTTCCTTATCCTTCAGGAGCTGGTTTGCACGTTGGCCATCCGCTGGGATATATAGCTTCTGATATATTTACACGTTATAAGCGATTAAAAGGTTACAATGTTTTACATCCGATGGGTTATGATTCATTTGGGCTGCCTGCAGAGCAATATGCTATTCAAACGGGGCAACACCCCGCCATTACTACCGACACAAATATAAATCGTTACCGTGAGCAACTGGATAATATCGGTTTTTCTTTTGATTGGAGCCGTGAAATAAGAACCAGTAGTCCTTCTTATTATAAGTGGACACAATGGATTTTTATGCAGCTCTTCAATTCATATTATAACACTGATTTGGATAAGGCCGAATCCATTGCTTCCTTAATAACTAAATTTGAGCAAAGCGGAAGTGAAGGAATACACGCGGTGAGTGATGAAGACAGGTTGAGTTTTACTGCGGCAGAATGGAAACAGTTTGACGAAGAACAAAAACAAGCCGAATTACTAAAATATAGACTGGCTTACTTAAAAGAAAGCTCCGTAAATTGGTGCCAGGCATTAGGGACAGTATTAGCGAACGACGAGGTAAAGGATGGTGTTTCTGAAAGAGGGGGATATCCTGTCATTCAAAAGAAAATGATGCAATGGAGCATGCGTATCACCGCTTATGCCGAGCGTTTATTAAGAGGTTTAGAGACCATTGATTGGCCCGAACCTTTAGTAGAAATGCAACGGAACTGGATAGGTAAGAGTGTTGGAGCGAGCGTCAAATTTCAACTTTCCGAAGTACAAGGGTCAGGTTTTGTTGAAGTGTTCACTACGCGTGTAGATACTATTTACGGCGTAAGTTTTGTTGTTTTGGCACCTGAACATGAGTTGGTCCCGTCCTTAGTTACGGTTCAACAACAACAAGAGGTTGATAGATATATCGAGCAGACAAAAAAGAAATCGGAACGAGATCGGATGGCTGATACAAAATCTGTATCAGGAGCATTTACAGGTAGTTATGTTCTTCATCCACTGACCAATGAAAAAATTCCGATCTGGATAGCAGATTATGTGCTTGCAGGTTACGGAACGGGTGCTGTAATGGCTGTACCATCGGGTGATCAACGCGACTATCTTTTTGCGAAACATTTTAATTTGCCAATCATTAAAGTGCTTGATAGTCAGCAAATAGAGGAGGAAGCTGACAGTAAAAAAGAAGGGGTGTATGTTAACTCAGATCTAATTAACGGATTAACCTATGAGGAAGCGGTACCTGTGCTTATAAAAGAACTGGAGAAAAAGAATGCAGGTAGCGCAAAAATTAATTTCAGAATGCGCGATGCTATTTTTGGCAGACAGCGCTATTGGGGAGAGCCGGTGCCTGTATATTTTAAGGACGGGATACCCTATCTTATAAAAGAACAAGAATTACCACTCTTGCTGCCAGAAGTTGATAAATACTTGCCAACGGAAAGTGGTGAGCCGCCCTTAGGTAGGGCAAAAGATTGGAAGTACCAACAAATGTACGAATATGAACTGAGTACAATGCCTGGCTGGGCGGGATCGAGCTGGTATTGGTACCGATATATGGATGCTGAAAACGATCAGGTGTTTGCGTCAGAAAAGGCCGTTGCCTATTGGAAGGCTGTCGATCTATATATAGGGGGGTCTGAGCATGCTACCGGACATCTATTGTACAGTCGTTTCTGGAATAAGTTTTTGAAGGATATAGGGGTAGTAAATGAAGAGGAACCCTTTAAAAAACTTATTAATCAGGGAATGATTCAAGGACGTTCAAATTTTGTGTATCGTTTGTTAGATGAAGAAGGTAAAGGCACAAATACCTTCGTTTCACATGGGTTAATAAAACAGTACAAAACGACGGCTTTGCATGTTGACGTGAATATTGTACATAATGACGTGTTAGACCTCGAGAAGTTTAGACATTCCAGGCCTGAGTATACAAACGCTGAATTCATTCTTGAAGATGGCCGTTACGTTTGTGGCTATGAGGTTGAAAAAATGTCGAAGTCTAAATTCAACGTTGTAAACCCCGATGATATCATTGAGCAATATGGTGCGGATACTTTACGAATGTATGAAATGTTCCTTGGTCCTCTTGAACAAAGTAAACCCTGGAATACAAACGGAATTGAGGGGGTATATAAGTTCTTGCGGAAATTTTGGAAATTATTTCACGATCAGGATGTTAACTTTTATGTATCTGACGAAAAGCCAACAAAAGCAGAATTAAAATCTTTACATAAAATAATAAAGAAAGTAGAAGATGATATAGAACGGTTTTCATTTAATACATCTGTATCAAGCTTTATGATATGTGTCAATGAATTAACTGATCTAAACTGTAATAAACGCGAGATTCTTCAAGAACTTATTATAGTATTATCACCATACGCCCCGCATATTTGTGAAGAGCTTTGGGAATTGTTGGGTAATGAAGCAGGTTCCTTGTCTTATGCAGACTATCCTAGGTTTAACCCTGATTTTCTTATTGAAAACGAATTTGAATACCCCATTTCATTTAATGGCAAGATGCGGATGAAGTTGAATATGTCTTTAAGCTTAGAGCCTCACGATATCGAAAAAGAAGTGTTGAATAATGAAGATGTACAGCGTTATATGGAAGGCAAACAACCCAAAAAGGTCATTATAGTAAAGGGTAAAATAGTAAATATAGTAGTATAAGTTCGATCTGCTAAAGCGGTGAATTTTTGGAATAAAAATGAGGTGTGTCTAAAAATCGAGAGGTCTATATGCCAAAGCTATGAAATAGATTGCTCGACTTCGTTTCACTTCGCTCGAAAGGACGATCAAACGATGCTCTTTAGACACACCTTCTTACATCGTCCTTAGCTAATCTTTCGCCCGGGTTTGGGAGCTGTAGGTGCTTTCAAATATCTTATCCGCATTATTTGCTTCAAATCCATCTCTACGGTGTTGCCTTCTTATTTGGTCGGGTGGCAAGTCGGCATATTCTGGTAACACTCTTCTTTCAGCAAATTCAACATAAGAACCTGAAATCAATTGTTTTTCACCTGCTTCAAAAGTAGCTTCTATCATTTCGGCTACTGTCGCACTTTGTAGCAGCCCTCCATCTGGGCTTTTCTTCACCTTACCGCCTGAGGTATTAAGCTTGAATCCATGTCTTTCAAGAAATTCATTGAAGTCTTCAATGCTATTGTAATCTTGCCTTAAATTATGAATGCTTATGGTAAAGTGGTTTAGATAATATCGGTTGTAAATTACCCAAGCAGCATATTCGCTTTCTTCTGCCAGTTTGTTGTAATCTTCAATAGAGGGGATTCTCCACAAGGGGCTGTGTAAAAAAGTATCTACTTCTTCAGCATTATTGAGATTCAGCTTATCAACAGGGTCTGACGCAACTTCATTGGTATAACTCAAAATAATTTCTTGTGCTTCCCTAGAAAGATCCTGAACCCTCAGTTCGCTAACAAAAATTCGCGGATGTTTTTCAGTGGGTGGAGCATACCAATAAGCATCTAATTTTTTCGCTGGAAAGTTATAATAATCCCTTTTCGTATAGCCGTAGTACGTGAAAATTTTTTCAAACGATTTTATACCTAACTGAGGTACACCCATGGTGCGAAATGCTATATGATCATTTTCTATGTCATCGGCATTCTGTATGATACCTTCTCGCTGCATGGCGGTAATGATTCCACCTACATCTGGTACCCGTTCTTTGTACCTCGTCATTAGCCCGTTCAAAACGCCGTTTAATATATCAATGCGGTTCATAAGCTTGTTGTTTTTTGGCTATAACCTGAATGAACCGAAAATAATAATCGATTCAGGTTATATGTAAAGATAAGGTTTATATAAATTTAAAAAAAATCAAAACGCCGTATCACTTTTCGTGGATCGATTTAACGTCTTTAGCATCCAAATAGTGCAGGCAAAATGTCCGGAATTGCCTAAGGGGGCCGAAAGCATTTCAAAACCCGCTTTTTCATACATGCTAACAGCTTTTTCAAATTGCGGAAAAGACTCCAGGTATAAATGCGTATAACCTAGTTCAAGGGCAGACGTAAAACATTTTTCTAACATCATTTTCCCAATTCCTTTTCCTCTGCTTTTATTTGATAGATAAAATTTAACAAGTTCTGCATACCCCTTAGGTAAACCTTCGGTAGGGTATACACCACAGCCTCCTAGTATAACACCATCTTCTTCCGCTACGTAGTAGACGCTATTGGCCTGTTTAAATAGATCATGGAGGTTGTCAGTTGTTGGATCCGTATAGACAGTTCCTTCTTTTGGAACGTCAAATTCTTCAAGAGAATCCCTTAAAATTTTAGCTAAGGCCGCATTGTCAGTGTTTTTTATAGGTCGTATTATGATACTCATTCTATTTCTTTATTCTTTTCTTTTTATCATTTGTGCGTGTTGGTAGAAGCTTTGTTTCTCCATTTCCGCCTCTACTTCTTCAATGGCTTTCATGATGTTATTAGACGTATTCGTTAAGGTAACGAGCGATTTAATCATCGTATCCCAAACAGGTTTCATTTGCTCTATTAACGTTTTCCCTTTTTCCGTTAATGTCAAAAGTCGTTTTCGTTCATCTGTTTTATCACGTTTTGATCTGATAAGTTTTTCTTTCTCTAACTCTTTTAACAGACTAATGGTCGATGGATGTGTATAGCCTATTTCATTTGCTATTTCTACTACACTTAAAACGGGCTTCTGATGCAACGTATAGATAACAGGGAACCACTTCGGCTCAAAAGCAACTCCATATAATTCGTATATCTTTTGTCCGTCTTTTCTTAGTTGGTCACTTAGCCGCTGTAACCTCGTTGAGATTGCTAATAAGCCTGATTGATCAATAACGTTACTCATTATTCTGTGCGCTTAATTTCAAATGATAAAATGTATTATCTACTTTCACCAGGGGGAAGTTAAGCGGTAGTGTGTTCTTTTCTATTTGAATGAAATGATTTTTTTCATAAAAACGGATGGCAGCCTTTAATAGATCAACAGTGCCCAAATAAAGATCTGTTACTCCATTTTCACGGGCATAATTTATAAGATAATCAAGCAAACGCTGAGCTATACTCAATTCTTTTCCTCTGAACTCTTTCTTGACGAACATTTTCCGTATAACTCCGCCTTGTTTCTCCCGCATCTTAATTAAAGCGATGGTGCCAATAATTTCTCCTTGATGTTTGACGCCCCAGAACCCACCGCCCGTTTGATGATAATATTTTTCAATATCCAACAGATCCGGTTGGTCTTCAATCGTTACAGGCACCTTGTGCTCTATTTGTTGAATTGGTAAAATAAGGCCTATAATTTGCGCCTCATCCACATTTTCTAGTAGTTCTATTTTTATGGGGAGCATTTTTATTTTCAAAACTACGTAGTTGACTACATATATGCAAATATTTTTGGTTGTAATCTGTTTAAAATTTTAAAAATAATACCTGCCTATGTGTTTCAGGATTTCCTTTTTCATTTGAAGCGGGTCAATTTCTCCTTGTTTGCTGTATAGGATTTTACCCCCTGGAGCCACCAATAGTGTATAAGGAAGTGCTCCCGGCCAATTCTCGTCGATGGCCTCTATTAAATCGTATTTACTTTTACCTGCAAACAAGAAATTTTGGTTGGCAGCTCCTTTCTTCTTTAGAAAATCTACTGCAAGTTGAGGTTTTTTGGGGTCATCGGCGCTAATCGTAATCAATTCAAATGGGCGATTTCTATACATTCTATTGATCGTAATAAAGGAAGAAAATTCTGCTACACAAGGGCCGCACCAAGTTGCCCAGACATTGATTAATCTAAGTTTGTCTGACTTATTTTCAATGAGCGAATCAATTTGTGGCACTTGTATGGGATTAAGTGTGACCGGCTCTTGAGCCCAAGCTGCATCTGCTTTTTGTACCGTATTTTCCTTCTCTGCCCATTTTACACTGCAACCGAACGTTTTTGTTTCCTGAAGGGCAACCTCTTTTTTGGCGAGTAGTGAATCTATAGCTGATATTACGCTGTGATGTTGCACCTCCTTCGGGTTTTCGTTATCGTCAAACCTGCCCTTATACCGAAGCATCCTTTTGCTGTCAAATATAAAAACATGTGGAGTGGCTACTGCACCATATGTTTTTGATACAATTTGTTCATCTCCGTCATACAAATAAGGGAAATTGAATTTCTTGTCTTGCGCGCGTAGTTTCATTTCTTCCAAAGAATCACTGTATTCACTATAGCCCAATTCATCAAGGCGAACAGCTGAAGGGTCATTTGGAGATATGGCTACTACGGAAAGACCCCGACTTTTGTATTTATTGGTAAGGGCGATAATGCGATCTTCATAGGCTTGAGCAGTAGGGCAATGGTTACACGTAAATATGATTACCAAGACAGGAGATTTCTCAAAATTTTTAAGTGTATAAAGCTTACCATCCACTCCGCGAAGCGAAAAGTTGGGGGCTTGGTCATTAATTTTTAATGACCCTTGATTACTTTTCTTCGGAATGAAGGAAGTGAGTAGGCTAAATAGCACTACAATACCTAATAAGTAAGATGGCAAATGTTTAGTTAAGCGTATCATAATGAATAAGGATTTACTACAAATTAATAATAGCAGACTTATAAATTGTATTGATATAATTGGCTTTTATGATGCTTCGTAATGAATAGCAATTTAGCAAATTAAATTTTACTTTACAATAGCTAATAGCAATCCGTCATATTCATTGTGAGGGCTATCCACTGCATTTTTGCCCTCTTTACGTTTACTTTAGGCGGTTGATGATGAAGCCGTTTTCTACCTTACGCATACCGATCTTCGGGTAATACTCCAATGCTGTTTCAACCGAAAGTAATAGCAACATACTTTGATCGCCAATTTCCTTCTTTGTCAAAGAAATCAATTCCCTACCAATACCAAGCTTCTGGTAAGGTTTTTTAACGGCAAGGTCAGAAAGATAACAAGCATAACAAAAATCGGTAAGCGAACGCGCTATGCCAATAAGTTCATTTTCATCCCAGGCAGTTATCACAAGGTTGGATTGCTCATACATTTTTTTAATCCTTAAAGAATCACTTGTGGGCCTGGTTAATGGGGCATCGTTATAAAGCTCAATTATTTGCTCAGTTGATGGAATTACATCAGATTTATACAATATATTCATTTCTTATTAATTTATTATTCTTCTATTTGTCTTGCGGTGGTTATGCCGATACGATTCCATGCGTTCATTGCAACAATACCCATGATTACAGCAGTTGTATATGGCTGACCTAGTAACTCAAGCGCCTTATTATAGACCTTGTTGGACACTCCTTTTTCGGAGATAAGGGTCATTTCCTCTGCTAAGGCTAAAATTGCCTTCTCTTCTTCTGAAAAGAATGGGGCCTCCTTCCAGGCATTTAATAAATATATCCGTTGCTCTGCCTCTCCGGCAGCTCGTGCGTCCTTTGTATGTTTGTTTATACAATAGGCACAACCATTAATCTGTGAGACCCTTATTTTAATTAATTCGGCATGGGTTTTCGTTAGTGGACTTTGTGCAAGATAATTTTCAAATCCCAGCATAGTTTGGAATGCCTTAGGATCGGCTTCTTGGAGTGTTTTTCTTTTTGACATCGTATTCATTTTTATGCTCAAAGATATAGTATATTTGGACTAGTATTATCGTCCAGATTGTATATATAAAGTAGTCCAGATATGCTCCCTTTTGTAAATCTCATCACTATTAACAGAACATCTGCCGTTCCTGTATACCAACAAATTGCCAATCAATTAACAGGTCTCATAAGAGAGGGTATTCTTACGTCGAAGCAAAAATTGCCTAGTTCTCGGGAGTTGGCCGACCTGCTACAGGTACATCGTAAAACTGTCGTGGCAGCGTATAGCGAAATCCAAATGCAAGGATGGATAACTACAGTACCAAAGAGGGGAGTATTCGTTTCATCTGTACTTCCAGAACTGACACCAAAAAAATGGGAAGAAGATATACGATCCGAAAGTTCGTCGATATCTCTGCCTTTTTATAAGGTTAATACGCATTTTATTGCCGAGCCTACAATAGCATTGTCAAATTACGACTGGGTAATCGATGATGGATTGCCCGATGCTCGCCTTGCACCGTTAGAGGCGCTTATCCGTGAATATAAAGTGAGAATGCGAAAGAGTTTCTTAATTAAGGGTAGTGGTGGTGCCTTCACTGCAGGGTCGTTATCGCTGCGGGAGATATTGATATCCTATTTGGCAGAAACGAGAGGGATCCGTGCAATGACGCAAAATCTCTTGATAACCCAAGGTGCCCAAATGGGTATTTATATAGCGGCACAACTCTTATTAAGGCCGGGAGATAATGTGATTGTTGGTGAACCCGGCTATTTTATGGCTAATAGTGTGTTTGAAAGTTTAGGTGCCAACATTCTTCGCGCACCTATGGATAAAGATGGCATTGACGTTGCTTGCGTGGAAGAACTTTGTTTAAATTATAAACTAAACATGCTGTACTTGATTCCACACCATCATCATCCTACCACTGTAACGTTAAGCCCAGGAAGACGCATGCAACTCATAGCACTTGCTGAGAAATTTAATTTTGTCATTGTGGAAGATGATTACGATTACGACTTTCATTATCAATCATCACCCTACCTACCGTTGGTGAGCTACAATAGCAATAGAGTTATTTATATAGGTTCGCTCACAAAATGTTTAGCGCCATCGATAAGAATAGGTTTCATGGTTGCGCCCGTTGAACTTATTGTAGAGGCGATAAAAATACGAAGGAGCATTAGCTTGAGAGGTGACTTTATAATGGAAGAAGCCCTATCTGTTCTGATGGCTTCAGGAGATATTAATCGGCACATAAAAAAGTCAACCAAAATTTATTTAGATAGGAGGGATCTCTTATCAAAATTAATGAGAGAGCATCTTAACGATTTTTTAGATTTTGATATCCCAACAGGGGGAATGGCTATCTGGGTGAAATTTAACAAGCATTATTCGTTAAAAAAAATAGCTTTAGAAGTAGCCAAACATAGATTGCTAATGAGTGACGGCGCCAAATATAATACCCATAAAGAAAACTACAATGCAATTCGATTTGGCTTTGCTTCCTTAAATAATACCGAATTAATGGAAGTCATTCAATTAATAAAAATTTCGTTGCAAAAACTTTAATAAGCTGTTACGCGGTTTCGATGGCTTCTTCTTTTCGTTCTCCTATTTGCTGACGCCACATGGCATAATATAGTCCTTTAAGATCTAATAAATCAAGATGATTGCCCGTTTCTATAATTTTTCCTTTTTCAAGCACGTAGATTCTATCTGCGTGCATCACAGTAGATAATCGATGCGCTATCATGATAGTTAAATGCTGTCTTTGTGCTGTAATGTGTCTAATGGTACTTGAAATGGCATCTTCTGTAAGCGAGTCGAGTGCAGAAGTAGCTTCATCGAATATTAATAAATTTGGCTGTCTTAATAAAGCCCTGGCTATAGATAAACGTTGCCTTTCTCCTCCAGATAATTTTAATCCTCCCTCACCAATAACCGTTTCCAGTCCTTTTTCTGCACGAGCCAAGATGTTTTGACCAGATGCTTTATTAATGACATCAATGATCATGTCATCGCTTGCGGTTGGATTCACGAACAAAAGATTCTCTCTGATAGTACCCGAGAAAAGTTGCGTGTCTTGTGTAACAAAGCCAATTTGGTGCCTTAATTCTTCAAAATCGACTTCCGTATCGCTAAAACTGTTATAAAAGACTTTACCTGTACTTGGATGATAAAGCCCCACCAATAATTTTACTAAGGTCGTTTTTCCGGAGCCCGAGGGGCCAACAAATGCAATGGTTTCACCTTGTGTTACAGAAAATGTTATGCCATCGAGGGCAGGCTTAGTGGCCGATTGGTGTTGAAAACGAACATCTTCAAATCGTAATTCATTAATAGCATTGATTTTTTGAGGAGCTGCGGGTTGGTATTCTACCTTTTTACTTAGGAGGCTTTGTAGATTATTTAGGGAGGCTTCCGCCTCACGATATGACATGATAATATTGCCTAGTTCCTGAAGAGGACCGAATATAAAGAAAGAATAGAATTGCATCATCATCATCTGCCCAACAGTAATTTTATCCCTAAATACAAAGAACAAAAGAGCAAACATGATACATTGTTGTAAGAAGTTGACAAATGTGCCTTGAACAAAACTCACTGAGCGGATACTTTTAACTTTCCTTAACTCTAATTTTAAGATTTTCATGGTAGTATCATTCAATCTACCAATCTCCTGTTGCGTTAGTCCTAAACTTTTAACTAATTCGATATTTCGCAATGATTCTGTAGTGGACCCCGCAAGTGCCGTGGTTTCACCCACAATGTTCTTTTGAATATATTTTATTTTCCTACTCAAGAAGCTAGTAAGTAATGCTAAAACAACAGATCCAACTAAGTAAATAGCAGGCAATAAAGGACTCAACTTAAAAGCTACGATCACTACAAAGACAATTCCTACTAAGGTCGCGAAAAGAACGTTTACAAAACTGGTGATGAACTTTTCACAGTCGGCTCTAACTTTTTGTAAAACTGAAAGCGTTTCACCACTCCTTTGGTCTTCAAAATCTTGAAATGGAAGTCGTAAGGCATGCTGTAAGCCATCAGTATAAAGTTTTGCACCGAACTTTTGTATGACTACGTTTACAACATAATCTTGGAAAGCTTTCGCGATACGTGAAACCATCGCCACTCCGATAATCATTAAAAGCCCGATGGTGATCCCTTTAAAAAATGCATTATCCGCGGCATTGTCTCGAAAACTTTGTGCCTTATTTGCATAAGGATCGAT
>DATMSZ010000479.1:0-2688 GCA_035565175.1 Pseudosphingobacterium sp. | reverse complement strand
CTTTAATCTGTAAAAAAATAGTAAGCTACTAAGATAATAAAAATAGAATTTTGGAGTTTATTAATATTAATATTGACTGAATACGCTGTTTTAAGATGTGTGTTTGATTTTATTTAGTTGATAATCAATACTTTACTTGTTTGTTGTTTTAAATGAAAAATTAAACACTTATTTTCGCACAAGCTTTAAGGGAGGTGTCTTGCTTAAAGTAGAATGTTCTTACTTTGGGGGATAATGCTGAACTAAACTTAGTCGCATTGTAATTGTAAAGAACGATGTGTATTCTTAAAATAGAAATATGATAGGAAAAAACATTCGAACAATACGTTCAGTCGGATCGAAAGTTCTATTTCTGGCGATTTTATATTCAGGTTGTGTAAACGTAAGTTTCGCACAAAATAGGTATATAAATAATCACAAAACCATTGCTGATTCTCTTTCGAAGGCTTATGGCATACCGTCATCTGTAATTTTAGGTATTGCAATATTGGAGTCGGGCAACGGCACAAGTCGAAACTCTAAATTATTGCATAATCATTTTGGTATCGTAGGATCAAATAAATTAAAGCAAAGCCACGGTATCAAAAGCAGATATAAACAGTATAGTACTTCGTTAGGATCTTTTATACATTTTTGCAAAGTAATATCTAACAAATACTTTTATTCTAAGCTGAAAGGTTCGGATGATCCCAATAAATGGGTTGATGCAATAAGTAAGGCAGGATATTCTACTCATCCACAAACATGGAAAACGCGCATTTTAAAGACTATCTCCAGATATAATTTATGATATATTAGGTATGTATGAATGCCAATAAACGTGTATTCTTTTTCATTTTATTTAGCTTAATTTTATATTTACTAGTATCTTATCTCACTTTAGCCTATAAAAAAAGTTGGGATCCATTCAATAGAATTAATCTTCTCTCAGATATTATTCATTCTAAGGAAGCACTTGATAAGCCCTTACCTAACCATCAGCAAGAACATATTGATCTTCCACCAGATATAGATCCGGCAGACACATTATTAGCAAAAAATCAAGACACTATTACTTCAGTCGAGCCAAAAGCAGATTCTGCCCTTGCTGATAATCAGCCTTCAAAAGATATTCAACTTAGCAGATTGCCCGAAAACATTTCGAAGAATGATATTATTCTTCTTACTGAAGATTCTATGCAGGTAGCTCTGACCCATTTTGCGGCTAAATTGGCTGAATTGAAAAAAGGAGGAAAGACAAAAGTAAGGATTGCCTATCTTGGAGATAGCATGATTGAAGGTGATCTGTTATCACAAACCTTACGTACCCTTCTGCAGCAAACTTATGGAGGAAAGGGAGTTGGCTTTGTCCCGATCACTTCACAAGTGGCGCAATTCAGACGTACAGCGGTAGCTACTTTTTCAAATGGATGGAAGGATCTGAATTTTAAAAACACTAAAAAACAACACCTCTTTTTATCCGGACATGTATTTTTCTCTTCCGGCGATGATTGGGTAAAAATAAAAGATAATACTACAAAGGATACAATCAGTACCCTGGAAAAATATATTTTTTATGGCGCAAGTAATGACAGTTCTTTTGTTTCGGTGAATAAGAAAATAGTCCCTCTGCAAGGTAAGAGATTGTTTAATCGTGACCTATTATTAAATGATAAACGGAAATCCATTAGTATTTCTACGAGCGACGTGAAATTACCTATATATGGGTTAAGCTTTGAATCAGCACATGGTGTAATTGTTGATAATTTCTCTTTCCGAGGTATATCTGGTTTGGAATTTGCGAGAATTAATGCCGATTTCTTAAGAACAATAGATGAACAGAATCCTTATGATTTGATAATCTTCCAGTATGGGGTTAATGTGATGTATAAACCAGATGATACAAATTTCAACTGGTATAAGAGAGCTGCCATCCCCGTCATTAATAAAATGAAAGCTTGTTTTCCAAAGGCTGACTTTTTGATAGTTGGAACAGGTGATAGGGCTTTCAGATATCCGGAAGGATACCGGTCGGCCATAGGGATTGAAGAACTCATAAAAGTTCAGGCATCCTTAGCATTTCAAACGAATTGTGCCTTTTACAGTTTATATGCAGCTATGGGCGGAAAGAATTCGATGGTTAATTGGGCAACTCAATCACCAAGTTTGGCCAATAAAGATTACGTCCATCCGAACGCCTTAGGAGCAAAGATTCTTGGTAGACATTTGTTTGAGGCGCTACGTAAAGATGTCGATAAACTGGAGGATAACTAAAATGCTAAAGATGGAATTTAATTTACCTCCTATAGAAATTGATTTTGCGACGTTAGTTAGGTTGTTTTTATATGATCCTAAAGACCCTCTTTTATTCAATAACGGATTTTTTGTTTTTTTCTTTGCGTTTTTTATCATTCTATATTTTCTTTTTAGAAATCATTATGCAATTCGTAGATATATCTTTTGCACCTTCTCCCTTTATTTTTTTTATAAGGCTAGCGGATATTTTGTAGGATTGGTTATTTTGTCGGCCATTGTAAATTATTGGCTATCACATGCCATATATAAAAATAGAAAAAATGCTTACCGCAACTTTCTTCTGATCTGTTGTATAGTGTTTAATTTGGGGTTATTATTTTACTTTAAGTATACAAATTTCTTTATATCTATTAGTAACGAATTTCTCCATACACCATTTAACGGGCTCAATAT
>DATMSZ010000478.1:0-3261 GCA_035565175.1 Pseudosphingobacterium sp. | reverse complement strand
GACAACTATTTAATGAATCATGCCATTGAACAGATTAATGGCAAACAATACAAGCGTTACCGTTTGTTCGAAAAGTCTATATAGATAAAGAATATCTTGGTAGTAATAAATTAAATTTCCTCTATTTTAGGCGTTTAGCTGAACCACTATGTTAGGATGAATCGGAGTTAATGAAGTGGGAATCTGATGTAAAGGTTTTAATTTTTGACTTTTTGACCACAATAGTCTTAAGTGAAATCCTTTAATTTGCAGGATAATTTTTGATGTTGTACATCTTACTAATTAGTTAAGAAAGTGAAAGTAATTATCGCACAGATTCATAAAAAATATATCTATTCTTTTTTATTTCTTCTTTTTATGCTATTTGGCCAACTTGCTGTTGGTCAGACAACTATTGTTCGTGGTGTCGTAACGGATGCCGCAACTAAAGAAACTCTGCCTTATGTTAGTATCGTAATTCCTGGAACAACCATTGGCACGTCAGCAGATGATGAAGGACATTACAGCATTAAGATCGAAGGGAATTATACCAAATTAAAATTTGCATACATTGGATATGTAACCGTCGAGAAGGATGTGGTGCCCGGTGAAGACCAGGTTGTCAATATCAAAATGAATGTAGATGCGAAGATGCTTAACGAGGTAGTTGTCACGAGTAAGAAGGGAAGATATAGAAATAAAAATAACCCTGCAGTTGAGCTTATTAGACAGGTAATCGCACATAAGAAAGAAAATCAGATGGAAAACTATGATTTCGTTGAATACGAGGAATATAGTAAACTATCGATGGCGTTAAGTAATTTATCTAATAAATTTAAAGAGAAAAGGATATTTAGAAATTATCAGTTTTTATTCGCAGAGCAAGATTCCAATGCTATAGGAGGTAAAAATGTATTACCTGCCTATATGGAAGAGAAACTATCAAACATTTACTTTCGCAAGAATCCTTATAAGACAAAGCGGTACATACTTGCAGATAAGAAAGCTGAGTTTGATCCGCATTTTATAGACAACGACGGTGTAAGTAACTATCTTCATCGACTATATGAAGATATTAACATCTATGATAATGATATCTCTATTACTACCAACTTATTTTTAAGTCCTATAGCGAATAACTCACCGACCTTTTATAAGTTCTTTATCAGTGACACGGTAAAAACAGAAAAACCTTGGCTAGTTGAGCTAAGTTTTGTACCGCGTAATAAGGCAGACCTATTATTTGAGGGGAAAATATATATTACTTTAGATGGTAATTACGCTGTTCAAAATGCTTATCTGACGGTTAATAAGGATATTAACCTGAATTTTATGCGCGATTTGCAGGCTAAACTGGAGTATAGCAAAAATCCTGATGGCCGCTATCATTTAAGTAAAAGTACATTAACAATGGAATTTGCTTTAGGAGATAAAGGAGGAGGGATATTAGGTGAGCGAACGGCATCTTTTGAAAAATATAAAATTGGTGAAGAACGTCCAGACAGCATCTATAAGGGGCCAAACGAGGAGATTGCGTATAACGTTGAAAAGCCACCTGTTTCTGAAGAATATTGGAAAAGTGTTCGTCACATGCCATTAGAAATTCGTGAAGTTGGAATTTATAAGAATGTGGACACTTTGCAAACTATTAAATCGTTTAGGCGAATAATGGATTGGGGAACGGTTCTATTAGCGGGGTACAAGTCGTTCGGTAAGTTTGAAATGGGACCTGCAAGTACTTTTTATAGCTTTAATCCTGTGGAAGGCTTCAGATTGCGTTTAGGTGGGCGGACTACAACTGATCTTAGTAAAAGAATGTTTTTTGAGGGATACGGCGCTTATGGTTTCAAAGACAAAAAATGGAAATATTTCGGAAGTGTTACTTATTCGTTGAATAATAAGTCTGTTTATTCTTTTCCGTTACACTATTTTAAAGCGAGTTACCAACACGATACTAAGATACCAGGGCAAGATTTACAGTTTGTTCAGGAAGATAATTTCTTACTATCCTTTAAAAGAGGTGATAATAATAGGTGGTTGTATAATGATATAGCTAAATTCGAATACATGCACGAGCTTCCAAGCCGATTTTCGTATAAAGTAGGATTTACGCATTGGCGTCAACGTCCTGCTGGTGTGCTGCTTTATCAACAGGAAGATCCCAATGGAAATATTACAAATGTAAACGAGTTAACTTCCTCTGAAGTGAATGTGGAACTTCGTTATGCCCCGCATGAACAATTTTATCAAGGGAAAGTATATCGAATTCCAATATTTAACAAATATCCCATATTTACACTTCGATATAATATGGGTTTAAAGAATGTGTTTAATAGTACAAATGATTATCATAATTTTTCAGCAAACATATTTAAGCGCGTTTATTTGTCGCAATTTGGTTACTCCGATATAACGTTGGAAGGGGGATATATAATGGGTAAAAATATTCCTTTCCCACTGCTAAATATTCACCGAGCGAACCAAACATATGCATACCAGCTGAATTCTTATAACTTAATGAATTTCTTAGAATTCGTAAGTGATCACTATGCGGCGGTTAACGTGCAATATTATTTAAATGGTTTTATCTTTAATAAGATCCCTTTACTTAAACGACTAAAATGGCGTGAAGTAATCAGTTTTAAAAGTCTATGGGGTGGTTTGAGGGATGAAAATAACCCGAATTATAACAGTTCGGTATATAAGTTTTCTGCAGATGAAAATGGTTTGCCAATAACGTATACATTAGGAAGTAAACCTTATATTGAGGGTAGTGTGGGAATTGCAAATATTTTTAAGTTGGTTAGGGTAGATTTAATAAGAAGGTTTACGTATTTAGAAAATCCGAACGTTTCGGAATGGGGTATAAGGGCACGCGTTAAATTTGATTTTTAATAGGCTTAACCGATGCTTTTTGCTTATTTTTGCATACAAGTTTCTTAGAAACAAAAATAAGATTTTATTCAGTTAATTTAGTTATGGCAAAGAATTATGTTTCTAACTCGCAGGAGTCGGTAAGAATGTTTAAAAGTAGCTTGCTGGAACCATTAACAAAAGTACATTTCTCTGTACCTTTGATATTATTTGTGCCTGTCATTATCTTTTTCACATGGAGGGCTTTCGTTACCTTCAATGTTTCCTTTTTATTTTATTTTGGATATTTTCTGATAGGTATATTTGTTTGGTCTTTTGTAGAGTATGTAATGCACCGCTTTGTTTTCCATTTACCTCCAAAGGGGAAAGTTATGGAACGTCTTCATTTTATATTTCACGGCGTTCATC
>DATMSZ010000477.1:0-2111 GCA_035565175.1 Pseudosphingobacterium sp. | reverse complement strand
ATAAAGGAAGAAAAACCCAAAGCTAAAATTAGCTTTAAAGAGCAAAAAGAATTTGGAGAGCTAGAACAAGAAATAGTTGATTTAGAAAATTTAATCAAAACAAAAACGTTAGCTTTAAACAAAACTGAAGATCACAGTGAGTTAATTACGATCGCTGATGAAATAAAAGAATTAACCAACATGTTAGCGATTAAAAGTGAGCGCTGGTTAGAATTAGGAGAATTAATATAATATGTTCCACGTGAAACCCATAGTCAAGTTTCACGTGGAACATCCAAAGAAATTATGTTTAATAAATATAATATAATAGTAGTAGGAGCGGGGCATGCCGGCTGTGAGGCAGCAGCAGCAGCAGCTAACTTAGGCTCAAAAGTATTATTAATAACTATGAACATGGCTACCATTGCCCAAATGAGCTGTAATCCAGCTATGGGTGGCGTTGCTAAAGGCCAGATTGTTCGAGAAATTGATGCTATGGGCGGTTATTCCGGAGTAATTGCCGACAAAACAACCATACAATTCCGAATGCTTAATCTATCGAAAGGGCCTGCTATGTGGAGTCCCAGAACGCAAAATGATCGGATGAGATTCGCTGAAGAATGGCGCCTACAATTGGAAAACCTTCCAAACGTTGATTTTTGGCAAGATACTGTAAAGGAAATAATTATTAAAAATGGCAAAGCCTCCGGAGTAGTTACATCTCTCGGTATTCATATAGAGAGTGACGCCGTAGTCTTAACGAACGGAACATTTTTAAATGGCATTATTCATATCGGAGAAAAAAAATTTGGCGGTGGAAGAACTGCCGAAAAAGCAGCAACAGGCCTAACCGAGCAATTGGTAAGTGTTGGATTTGAATCCGGTAGAATGAAAACCGGAACTCCACCAAGGGTTGATGGAAGAACACTCGATTACAGTAAGATGGAGGAACAATGGGGTGACGAGAACCGCGGAAAATTTTCTTTTAAAGATATCTCGCTCCCAACTGAACAACGCTGTTGTTGGATTACCTATACAAATAGCGATGTGCATGAAACTTTGAAAGAAGGTTTCGAAAAATCACCTATGTTTACTGGTAGGATTAAAGGATTAGGGCCAAGGTATTGTCCATCCATTGAAGATAAAATAAACAGATTTGCCGAACGAGATAGACATCAAATTTTTGTAGAGCCTGAAGGATGGAGAACAAACGAAATATATGTAAATGGTTTCTCTACTTCCCTACCCGAAGACGTACAATACAAAGCGTTAACAAAAATTCCAGGTTTCGAAAACGTTAAAATGTTTCGTCCTGGATATGCCATTGAGTATGATTATTTTCCTCCTATACAATTAGATTTAACCCTAGAAACCTTTTTAATAAAAAATTTATTCTTCGCTGGTCAAATCAATGGAACAACTGGATACGAAGAAGCAGCTAGTCAAGGTTTAATCGCTGGAATAAATGCTCATCAAAGAATTAATGATCTGCATGAATTAATATTAAAAAGATCAGAATCCTACATAGGCGTACTAATAGATGATCTGGTAACAAAAGGTACCGAAGAGCCATATCGCATGTTTACATCCCGAGCTGAACATCGCTTACTTCTAAGGCAAGATAACGCAGACGCACGTTTAACACCTATTGCGCATCAACTAGGTTTAGTAGATGATGATACGCTTCAAAAGGTCAACAAAAAAATTCAAAATTCAGATGCTATAGTTAGCTTTCTAAAGAAAAATTCTATAGAAGCGGCTAATATAAATTCCATACTAAGTGAACTTAATTCTAGTCCTCTTGCACAAAACGTTAAAATGTTTAATGTTTTGACAAGACCACAAGTAAATATTCACCATCTGGCAAAAGCAAATGAAAATTTTAAAAATCTCTTATCAAATTATGACAACGAAGTAATAGAGCAAGCAGAAATTAAAGTAAAGTATGAAAGCTATTTTGAAAAGGAAATTGAAATCGTTAGCAAAATGAAGAAAATGGAGGATAAAGAAATTAATCCAAACTTTAATTATAATCAACTTATATCCTTGTCAAAAGAAGCGAGGGAAAAACTCATTAAGATAAAACCACGAACTCTTGGCCAAGCTTCACGAATATCAGGTGTCTCTCCAGC
>DATMSZ010000476.1:0-12375 GCA_035565175.1 Pseudosphingobacterium sp. | reverse complement strand
AAATGGGGCTTTTCATTTCTAATCCTATTTTAAACGAGTCTTGAATTATTTATTATTTTTGTTTAATCGAATTATTTGCTCTCCGATTTAGCAAATTCATCCATATAATGGCCAAAAGCATCCATGCTACCCCAAACCACTGCAGGAAACTGATATCTTCATGCAAAAAAACATAAGCACTAATAACAGCAACTGGCAATTCCGCTGTCATTAGGATTGTGCTTAAACCCACACCAATTTTCGGTATTCCCTTGGCAAATAAAATAGGAGGTATAATTGTTCCGAACAAAGCAAGGAAAGCGGTCCATTTAAACAATCTACTGTCAAAATAATTCGAATAAAGAAGATCGCCCAGATTAAAAGCAAAGATTCCCAATGCCGAACCTGTCATGATAACAGCACTTTTATAAAAGGTAGGCAAGCCCTTTCCCACTTTGCTATTAGCTACTATATAAACGGCATATAACAAGGAGGAAAGCGATGCTAAGGCAACCCCTTTTAAAGAAAGGAGCTGCGTACCTTTATCTAGCGCTCCACCCGCCATCAGTGTTCCGCAGAGTATTATAAAAACTAATACTATATGGCTCCGTTGAGGTTTAACTTTAAAACATAACCACTCAATTAATATTCCTAACCAAGTAAATTGCATCAATATAACGATAGCTAATGAGGCATTAATATAATATACCGAACGGTAATACACGTATGTTGTTAGTCCTATTGCTACGCCTGTTAGTAGAAGGGTATAGCAATTTTTAAAAGAAACAATGATAGCTGGCCTATTTATCCGCACGGTTTGGAGATAGTGTATAATCCATAAAGATGTAGCTCCGATAAACGCCTGAAGAAAGGCTATCTGAGAGGTATGATATCCTTCGTTATAGGCTAATTTAACAAAGGTAGAAAGTACACCGAAGCAACAAGCCCCAGCGAAAACGATAAAAAAATACTTGAACATAATGTTCCTGTTGCTAATATGAATAATTTGACTGATAAAATTTGATCACAAAGCAACGTTAGAGAAAAGAGATGACAAGCCCATTTAAAAATAGACTTAAACAAAATTGCGTTGCTCTGCTAAATTAAGCAACCGGTGGAGGAAGAACGCCAAAAGTCGTATATATAGCCATTGAAATAAAATGCTTAACTCAAAATAAAGTAAATTATCCTATATATGCAAATTATAATCCACCTATAAATAGGTGATAGAGAATTTTCCACAAGCGCTTTCATTTTACATGGCCAAGTTCTCAAAAATACCTTATTATTGTAATCAAATGAATGTGCAAGCTTAGCGGTATTAGTTTAAAAATTGAAAAGTAAAATGAAAATTTTAGTTACCGGAAGTAGTGGCCACTTAGGAGAAGCTTTGGTTAGAACGCTTAGAACCGGCAATTACGAGGTCATTGGCATTGATATTCTTCCTTCCGCATTTACCGATAAAGTGGGGTCAATTGCTGATAGGCGATTCGTTAAACAGTGTATGAGGGGTATAAATGTGATTATGCATACCGCTACTCTTCATAAGCCACATGTAGCCACGCATAGTAATCAAGATTTTATTGACACCAATATCAGCGGAACACTTAATTTACTAGAAGAGGGCTTAGCTGTCGGTATCGATTCTTTTATTTTCACAAGCACCACGAGTACCTTTGGTGATGCAATGCTGCCAAAAAAAGGTGAGCCGGCTGTATGGGTAACGGAAGAGGTACTTCCTATTCCAAAAAACATTTATGGTGTTACTAAAACCGCAGCAGAAAATCTGTGTAAGTTATTTTTCAGAAATCACCAGCTTCCTTCTATTGTATTAAGAACTTCACGATTTTTTCCAGAAGATGATGATCAAGAACACACGAGGTTAGCTTATGATAATGATAATGCAAAAGTCAATGAATTACTTTACAGAAGAGTTGATATAGCAGACGTTGTACAAGCTCATTTAAAGGCGCTAGAAAAGGCCCCATCAATTGGTTTCGGGAAATATATTATAAGTGCTACTACACCTTTTACCCTGCTTGATTTATCAGACCTGATACATGATGCTCCCGGGGTCATAAAACGATTGTATTCAGACTTTGAAGAGCTATTTAGAAATCAGGGCTGGAAAATGTTTCCCTCCATTGAAAGAGTATATGTGAACGAACGGGCTAGGAAAGAATTGGATTGGCAGCCAAAGCATGATTTCCGCCATGCACTTGATTGTCTAAAGTTGGGCATAAATTATAGAAGCGCCCTGTCACTTGAGATAGGTTCAAAAGGTTACCATGCAGAAAAATTTAAAAGAGGCCCTTACCCTATTTAACGCTCACTCGACATCAATATCCTAGGCCTTAAAAATTACAGCCAAGGGCTTTCATATATAGCCTTATAGTCTACTTCTTCGATAAGGTCTATACCCATGCTCTTCAGAAAAATAGTTTTCCCTAAAGTTCTGCTATCAGGGTCTTCTACCTTTGTTGAGATATACCACCCTTTTTTTGTATGCTCTTTAAACTGTTTAAAATAACGGGCTCGCTCGATAAGTAGCCATCGTAAAAACACCTCGTTTTCATTGAGCCCTAAGCCAATAATACATAGTGATTTTTTAAAAACAATGTCAAGCCAAGTCTGTTGCCCGTTCCAGTTTCCTTTGTTCTTTATGTTAAATAATCGTCCCTTTCCTTTGTGTAGGTAAGCTCTCGCTTTTTCAACACTTCCCATATACTGCGAAAGACCAAGGCGAATACTCCTTGGATATTGTGTAATGCCATTAATATACCAAATACCAAAACCGCTCGTAGGACTTTCTAACACACTGTTTCCAAAATAGGTCTTCCATGGATAGTAGTCGGTAAAACCTTCTCCACTATTTAAAAAGCGTTGTTTCAGATTTAACGATCGAGGAAGCAATAAGTCAAAATTGGTCGTTAAAACAGGTATGTTCAATTCGGCTAGCTTGCTTACAAATCTTCGATGATGATCAAGGTAGTTCCATTGATCAAGCAATTTTGCCGCTTGTTTTTGAATAGAATAATCAGCAATAGACTGGTTTGACTTAGAAAGGTCCAGCAAATCATAAAACTCTGTAACCGTAATTCCTTCAGGCATTTTACTATAAACACCGGGATTAAACGTTTTCCATAAATCAATTAATAGGTCATCCCACGAAAAACCACCTTTTTGTTCCAAATAACGATTTATGCCATTTCCAACTATGATGGCTATATCGTCTTTATTGTCTTCTATAAGTTGCTTCAGCGCCATTTTGCTTCATTTCTTTACAGCAATGATAATGCCTGATGCCCACATCAGCTTTGTTATCGTTAAATCTGCCTTCGTATCGAGGTATTTAATTAGGTTTAATGCTTTTTCATGGTGACCCTCCGGCCAGTTTTTCTGCGGAAGCATATCGTCAATGATGTAAAATCCACCAGGATTCAACATATCCAACACTTCGTCCAAGAGTAAATATTTGCCATGCCACGTATCAGCGAAAATATAATCGAACTTCTGATTCCTATTGTTTTCAACCCAAGCCTCACCGTCTATTAGAACAAGCTCTAAACGTTTATCCGCACTCAAAAAATCTGAAGCAATAGCTAAAAATGCACCATCATTATCAATCGAAACTAAGGTAGAAGCATGATCCATACCATCTAGAATCCAAGCAGTAGAAAGTCCTGTGCCAGTTCCTAACTCAAGGAACTTCGCCGAAACCTTACTGCAAGCAAGTGTTTTCAACAAGGAACAGGTCTGCACCTCGGAAGCCATTGAAAAACCGGCTTTTTCGGTTGCTGCAAGAATTTTCATATAAGTATCGGGAAAAGGCTGATTTATTTCATTATTCATATATGTATCTTTTAACTGTCAGCACAAAACATAACCGAAACATCTCAACCCTCTTCGTTTTATCTGATCAAGGTGAATCGCTTTTTGCTGCTTGGATAAATAACCAATTGTCATAATTTAGATATTAAACATACAAAATTTATCCATTAGGAGATGAATATTATTCAAATTAACCAACTAATAGGTAAAAAAAATGTTTTCTTTCATCTCAAGCGATATAATTCACAAAAGCAGAAACATTATCCTTAAAATTTTGTTATTTAGTGGCAACTAATTAATCTTAAAAATATGAAATCACGCCGTGACTTTATCCATAAGCTTGCTTTATCTGCTGCAGCTATACCCTTTTTCCCATCACAATTTCCATTACACAACTTAGGTTCCTCTAGAAGTACTACTCAAGACGACAGAGTCCTACGGGTTGCTATCATGGGTTTAGGTGGTTATGGAACACGTGTGGCTGAAGCAATGCAGGCATGTAAACGAGCAAAGGTTGTTGGTGTTATTAGTGGCACCCCTGCTAAAATAAAAAACTGGCAAGGAAAATATAATATTCCGGATAAAAACTGTTATAACTATGAGAATTTCGACGACATAAAAAATAATCAGGATATCGATGCAGTTTATATCATTACGCCTAACGCCCTTCACCATGATCAAGCCATCAGGGTAGCTAAAGCAGGCAAGCATGTCATCTGTGAAAAGCCTATGGCTTTAAATGCACAAGAAGGAAAAGAGATGATTGATGCGTGTAAAAGGGCTAATGTAAAACTATTAATAGGATATCGCATGCATTTCGAGCCGAAAACACTGGAAGTGATAAGTATGCGACAAAAAGGAGAATTCGGTAAAGTCATGTTCTTCCAAGGTCAATGCGGGTTTAAAATAGGTGATCCCAACCAATGGCGATTAGATAAGGCACTAGCCGGTGGAGGTGCCATGATGGATATAGGTATTTACGCCATAAATGGTGCCCGTTATATGGTAGGTGAAGAGCCTTCCTGGTTAACTGCCCAAGAAACTAAAACGGATACAGTAAAATTCAAGGAAGGCGTTGATGAAACTATTCAGTTTCAGTTAGGTTTTCCAAGCGGTGCGGTAGCGTCATGTCTATCAACCTATAATATGAATTACCTTGATCGTTTTTTCCTAAATGGGGAAAAAGGTTTTGCTGAGCTACAACCATCAACGGGCTATGGCCCTATTGAAGGACGTACACATCTCGGAAAACTCACCCAACAGCATATTACACATCAAACTAAGCAAATGGATGAAATGGCGGGAATTATTTTGGACGGCAAAAAACCAATTGTCGCGATAGACGGAGAAGAAGGATTAAAAGACCTAAAAATTATAGATGCTATCTATCAAGCTTGCAAAACAGGTGAGAGACTAAAATTAAACAATTAATCTTATTATTTTTTTGTTCAATAAACACATGATAATGAAGTGTTTTCATTTTATTTCCTCATAATTAGCCAATTTAAAGGTGTTTTTCACCGTCAGGGTGTTCTATATTTGCCAGCTATTTTGTATTTTTAGCAGGTTAATTTAATATGAGAACATCCAACGAATCATTTGATAGCAATTTAGTATATCAGGGGCAATTGCTCCGGATTACTTATAATAGTATAGATCATCAATTCAGAATTGTTAAACCTTCACACATTAAAGTTTCTACAAATGAAATAGAAATTCAGCTAGACGGTACTAACAAAATACTCCAACGGGAAGGGCGTAACTGGGTTTTTGATGAGCCAGATGCCGATCAGGATTTTGCAAACGCCATTGGAAGACTTATCTGCTTAAGGTATAGACTTTAAACACCATAATTGTTCACATAAATACAGAGTAATCAAAATATAACGCCAATTTTTTCGCACTATTTCCCACTTTATATTTTTTCTCTAAAATAGACACTCCAAAAATCCTCTCTACGCTGAAATAGCGCCCTCATTTATAAATTTATAATAAATATAATCGGTTACTCATTTCTTCATAAAAAATGAGCACCTAATTCATGAAATTAGAATTGCTTATTTATTTTTTATTACTTAATTTCAATTGTAAAAACCAACCAACTTAAATACACTATGGAAATAAGTTTAAATTACCTTAGCAACCTGCTTAAAATTGACCTCAAAACGGATAATATTGGGGAAGTTCCGTATTTAAAATTGAATGACAAATATGTTATTACTGAAAATTTTTTAACAAAAGAGCTAGAGTTAAACAATTTGGAAAGCTATGAATGGCATTGTCTATCCTTTGATGAAATAAGTAGTATTTTAAAATTACAACCCTTAAATGGCTAGCATTTTTCATATTAGAAATGCGCTGCTATTATTTTATGTTAGTCATTCTTCTGATTAAGATGTATCTCTAAACCATCTAAAGTTTCAGAAGATCACATGACAAATCGAATAAAACCCAACAGGTGTGTACGCTGGGATTATTCGCCAGCCTCCTTTTGCATCCCAATAGAATACGTTTCCATTAGCATTAATTAATTTATCTAATACAAGCATCCCAAGAAATAGAGAAGGTATCAAAAAGACAGATACAAAGCATTTTACGACAAAATATTCGGCAGTATGTTGATCTTTTAAACTAATCAAACGTATTAAGACCTTAAAGATAAACAAAACAACCTTTCAAGCGTTTTTACAAAAAGACCCTTTTATTTTATGACAAATCTCGATTCTGTCGCTATTGAGCAATGCGATAAATTGTTATCAGACAAAAAGCTAACAATAGCTTTTGTAGAAAGTGCAACAGCAGGAAGTTTATCAGCTGCATTTGCAAGGCTTCCTCATGCAGGATCGTTCCTCAAAGGTGGCATTGTTTGCTATGATGCATGTGTTAAAGAAGATGTCCTAGGCATCTCTAAGGAGCTAATTGAACGATACACACCTGAATCGACGGAAGTAACCAGGGCTTTAGCGCTAAAATTGAAAGAAATTATTCCAGCTGATGTTATTGTAGCGGTAACGGGTTTAACAACACCGGGCGGGAGTGAAAACGAACAAAAGCCTGTAGGTACTATGTTTTTTTGTATTTTAATTAACGGCAAAGCAACAGACAGTAAAGTAACTTTTACCGGCCCACAAGATGTAATAGTAAGTAAAACCATCGAACAGATTAGTCTATCCATTATTAAAGCACTTGCTTAAAAAAGAATGATAAACGGATTAGTACTATGTAATCTACTTGAAGTATACATTTACTTTCACTTCTTCATTAGAACCAATCCCCTCTCCCTCCCACCTTGCGCCGTCATAAATTAACTTAACTGCTCGTTGATTAACTTCTTCATTTAAACCTTTTATAACACGTACGTTCATGGGCTTCCCCCGAGTATCCACTTGGAATGCTACCGTCACTTTCCTTCTGTTTCCGTCACCTGCATTAATATGTAAGTACTTGTTATAGGCGTTCCAACCGATTGCTGGTTTCAGACTATGATTCGATTTTGCATTATAGTCCTCACCCGCCACCTCCTCAAGCGAAGTGTTAGCTGGTTCCAAAGTTATCAACACAGTGTCTTTTGCCTTCACATTAATCTGTTGATGGTTGTAACCTGCCATGGAGACAGCCAAATGTGTAGAATCGGATGCACCTGTTATACGGAATCTTCCGTTACTATCGGTATGAACGCCCATCGCCTTATCTGCTAATACGACGTTCGCTCCCTGCAGTGGTTGATCTGTTTCTTTATCCTTTACTATACCTTTCACATAATTTTCTACTGTCTGGCTAAATACGCTTTTCGTTGATAGACTTTCTATACTACCGGCTCTCCCGCGTAATGACTCCGCTGAAGAAACCATTGGGACTTTACGGCTAGACGGCCTTTGTTTTACATCATCTGTACTTGTTATTAAACTAAAAGAATCGGGCGAAAGAGCTATCTCTGCATGCTGACGGGGTAGCGGCTCTGATGACAAACCTGTTTCTTTTATAGTGTTACGAGATGACGTTTTTGGTTTTGCAGACAACATGTTAATGGATCGAGACTTGTCGACAGGCAAAGCAGCAATGAGACGGGAACTATCCAATTGTTTAGGAGATACTTCCACTATTGCAGCGTTGGTATCTCTTCTCACTACTGATGTATCCTTTACAGCAAGCTTTTCTTGACGTGAAGGCACATTGCTTTTCGAAGTACGGAATATCCACATGCCAATTGCTACTACGAAGATAACGGATGCAGCTGCTGCCAGCCAAGTTCTCCAACCGTTAATTTTCTGCGTTTGCTTATTAGTTACACGTTGCTCTATAAGTTTATCAATGGTTGACAGATTGGATGCATGTATTTCTTCATTTCCACTTTCCATCCCTATCATCATATCCATTAGCATAGGGTCTTCCTGCGCTCGTTTTTCAAGCATATGCATTTCTCGAGCAGACAACTCTCCTCTCAAATACTTACGAATTAACAATATATCAGGATGATTATTCTTCACGATTTTTATCCATACAAATTTTTAAATTCCTTTTACCATTCTGGATATAACTTTTCACTTCATTTAACGTATATCCTGTTAAGTCAACGATCTCTTTATAACACTTTTCGTTTAGATAAAACAAATCCACGCTTTTTCGTTGTTTTTCAGGAAGCTTTTCCATGCACTTTTCAAGCACAACAAGCGACTTCTCCTTATCATCTTCATCTACATGATGACCGTTTATCGGAAATTCCACAAATTCAACTAACGGTACGTATTGCATTTTTTTGGCTGAGCGCAATTGCATCAAGCAATGATTACGACTGAATACATATAACCAGCTACCAAATCTTTTAATTTCCTGCTTATTTATCTTTTGTATTAGTTCTTCAAAAATTTGCATCACGGCGTCTTTGCTCTGTTCACTATCTTGTAAATATCGGTAACAAACATAATAAACCATGGAAGCATGCGTCTGAAATAATTCACCCAATACAGATAAGTCCTGCGTTTGACGATAACGCTTTAAGAGCATTTCATCGTTTTCTGCATCTGATTGTTTGTAATTATTAAACCCACTCATTTAGCTGATCAAAATAATTTTTTTTTCTTGATTATGGAAATATAACTAAAGATGCATCCTTCGCGAAAATTCAATAATTATGAAGACGTATTTTTATTTCGTTATGCTACTGTTAATCCTAGCGGGATTCAGAGCCGACCATTATCGCACGATAAATGGTACTGTCTACAATGCAGAAAACAATAAACCACTAAAAGGGGTAACAGTAGAAGTAGAAGGAACAAATATTGTTACGGTAAGCAATAGCCAAGGCCATTACACCCTTAAGGTACCCGATAATATCACACACCTGCTATTTTCCATGATTGGTTTCGAACAGAAACGGATAAAAGCGGGAAAAACAGCACTGCTAGATGTATGGCTTATTCCATCTGCACCGATGCTGGATGAGACCCTCTCAGTGGTCATGTCAAAAGGCCTTTCAATAACACGCGCAGCAACCTTTGTAAACGCACAAAATAGATCAATACCTTTCGGTGGCCGTCTTATAAATAGACATTATCCAACTTATGAAAACACCGAATCGTATGGAAAAATTTCAGAAAATGGCTTTATAGATCCAAAACAGGAACCTCTTTCTACGTTTGCCATAGATGTAGATGCGGCATCGTACAGTAATGTAAGAAGATTTATAAACAATGGTCAACTTCCGCCAAAGGATGCAGTTAGATTAGAAGAAATGATTAATTACTTTCCATATGATTTAGCAGCGCCGAGCAATGGCGATCCTGTAGCCATAAGCACAGAACTATCGTCAGCCCCATGGAACGCACAACATCATTTGCTACGTATTGGTCTAAAAGCGAAAACAATGAAAACGGATAAACTTCCCCCTTCTAATTTTGTCTTTCTATTAGATGTATCGGGCTCAATGGATGACTTCAACAGATTGCCACTAGTAAAGGCCTCGATGAAGTTGCTGATAGACCAGCTACGCGATAAAGACCATGTAGCAATCGTTACCTACGCAGGTAGCGCAGAAACCAAGCTAACAAGCACTAGCGGAAATAATAAAAGGAAAATTAAAGATGTCATAGACGCATTAGAAGCGAATGGGGCTACCGCTGGAGGTGCAGGCATTAAATTAGCTTATCAGCTAGCAAAAGAGAACTTTATCAAAGGGGGCAACAATAGAATCGTCCTCGCATCGGATGGCGATTTTAACGTAGGACCATCCAGCGACGAAGACATGGAAGAATTGATCACCAATGAACAGAAAAGTGGAATAAGTCTTTCGGTGCTTGGTTTTGGAATGGGAAATTTAAAAGACAGCAAAATGGAAATCCTCGCTAATAAGGGTCACGGCAACTATGCTTATATAGATAACATAGCAGAGGCTAGAAAAGCAATGATTACTGAATTTGGAGGCACGTTATTTACAGTAGCCAAAGATGTAAAAATGCAAGTTGAATTTAACCCTGCAAAGGTACAGGCCTATCGTTTACTAGGATACGAGAATCGTTTGTTAAAAAAAGAAGATTTCAACAATGATCAAAAAATGGGAGGTGACATGGGGATCGGGCACACAGTGACTGCTCTGTATGAAATCATTCCCATTGGCACTAAAGATGATTATACGGGTAGTGTCGATCCACTTAAATACCAAAGCCCTAGTAGCATCGTACTATCAAATTCTGCTGAAATGGCTACTATTAAATTCAGATACAAAAATCCTGGAAGTGAAAACAGCCAGCTTAAAAAACTATCAATAGCTGCAAATCCTATTAATCTTGCAGAAACAAGTGAAGATTTTAGGTTTGTGAGTGCTGTTGCTGAGCTCGGATTATTGCTCCGCAATTCAACCTATAAGCAACAAGCGGCATATGATAAGCTCATTGCACGGGCGAAAAAAGCGAAGGGTATTGATCAAGAAGGTTATAGAGCAGAATTTATTAAATTGGCAGAAAACACAAAACTGCTTGCAAAGAGTAATGATGTAGCACAGGGAAGCAATTAGCGGTCTTTTTGTCGCTTTATCCCCTCTAATTTGCTAAACCATAGTCTTGGCAAAACGCTATAAATAGAAGGGAGGGGTATCTGCAAAAGGAGCTGTCTAAAAAGTAGCATTTGATCGTCATTTCTACCGGAACGCAGTGGAGTGGAGAAATCTATTTTGTTAATTCACAAACACATAGACCTCTCCATTTCGCTATGTTTCAGTCGAGGTGACGTAAAGGAATGATTTTTAGACAGTCTCTTTGCTCAGGGAAATAAAATTTGTTAAAATCATTTCACTGGTTTTTATTAGTAACAAGACACAAAAATGCCCAAATAGTTATCAAGGAAATGGAATTATTATTAAATAGCAACCGATAATCATTTAGTGTTTACTTGACTGGCAATTGCAAGAATATGTTCTTCATCAGTACCGCAACAGCCACCAAATACAGTTAACTGGGAAAGAGCCTCTTTCAGCTTCTTATATTCAATCCCCAATTCCTTAGAGTTTCCTCTATCTAGCTCTGTCGTTTCATCTAGTTCAGCATGGCTCTTGCATGAAGCGTTTGACCTTATTCCCTTTATCCGTTTTGTCCATTGCTCATTTCTTCCTGCTACCAGTTCGCTGTAAAAATGAGTTGGATGAGCACAATTGATCATAAAATAAAGAGGAGGTTGTTGTACACTTTTATCAACGTATTCAATAGCTTCTTTTAAACTCATTCCAGTAGGGAGCTTACCGTTAACTTCAACTGTAAAGGAAATCACAACCGGAAGATTCGCTGCACTCGCTGCTTTAGCAATACCAATGGCTTCTTCGGCATAATTCATTGTAATAGCCGAAACCATATCAACAGGTGTTTGACTAAAAACTTCTATTTGCACGGAATGATACTGCTGGGCTTCTTCTGCAGTCATTGTATTTTCCGGTTTATAACCATCTCTACGCGGCCCAACACAGCCACTGATAAGGAGGTTGGTAATATCATTCTCATATTCTTTCTGTAGATCAGAAAGTAGCTGAATAGCTTTCTTATTAACTTCATATACAGCTGAATTCGGGTATCCTATCTGTTGAATCCAATCAGGATTGGCCCGCCAGGTAGGGCTTTCTAAAATGAATCCCATTTTAAATTCTTTTGCAATTTTTAAATACCGTCGATAATAATCCTTAATTGTATTATACCCCTTCTCTTCCTTCAATAAATCAAAGGCGGCAAAGTAGGGCAGCTCATAACCCAAAAGAAAAATCAGCGTCGTTTCCAGACCGCCGTCAGTTAAGAACAAACAATCAGATGCATTTGGAAGAGTTGCTTTAGTATGAGTCATAGGTATAGGTTTTTTAACTGTGCACAACCGGTTTATATATGGTAAAAATACTCAAAATTCGATCTATTTGTACAAGTTTTTATTTAATTAAAATCTGTTCTTATCGGTATACGGCATGAAGCTAACCTGCTCCTGCGGTGTCGCTGTCGGCAACATGGCATCCATTGCCAGAATATCCTTCGATTGGCCTCGTATAATTGCCTTTATCGCCATAATCAGCAACATCACCACAAATAAAAGAGCCAG
>DATMSZ010000475.1:0-1932 GCA_035565175.1 Pseudosphingobacterium sp. | reverse complement strand
AGTAGGTCTAATTAAGTAAAATTTATTATGAGAAATTCAATTGATTTCAATGAACTAAGCGATCTAACACAAGAGGAGTTAATGCAGATTACTGGTGGAGGCAATGCAAACGCTTGTGCCGATTCAATGTTGGAAGGCGGGATGAATGGTGCGGGTATAGGCGCCATGTTCGGTGCTTTAGGTGGACCTGGGGGAGCATTAATAGGCGCAGGCTTAGGCGCTTTAGTAGGTGGTGCACTTGTTGCAAGGTACTATAGTGTTTGTCAGGCCTAACGAAAGTGCTGTAAATATATAATTGAAAGGGTTGTTCAACTCTTTCAATTATTCTGTCGAATCACCACAAGTTTCACTTTTTATATTCTTAAATTAACGAATGCCTTAGTATCTTGGCTGAGATATTAGCTTCCGAATTTATATGAAGATACGGCATTATCTTACTTGTTTATTTACTTTTAATCTGTGTATGTGTCTATATCCCATAATAGGATTGGCACAAACCGATAAGTGGACTGGTACATGGGAAATGCACTATAAACCCTGGCCTCATATACCCGCCATTGATATGGAACTTCAAATAGGCGCGCCTATCAAAAACATGTTGTATCCCGCTAAGCTAAAACTCCATGATCGAGAGTTTAGTGGAGAGTATGAGTTGTTATTGGTAAAAAAAAATGATAATGAATTGGGTATTGGCAGGAATAAATACCCATTGGTAGAACAACCCTTTGGTTTAGGGCCATGGATGATGTACTTAAATGGTAAGCTCCGTTACCACGAAGGTGCACAATCCGATTCCTTGGTGCTCCGGCGACTTTGGATAGACAATTTTGGGATTTTTATGCGAGGGTTATATGATAACGAACTTTATACGAATCAAAAAGCCTTTCTACGTAATTTCTTATATAACGAAGCGATTACGCTTTCAAAAAGAGATAGCATCGCATGGGCAGACCCACATATTTCACGTATTGTGAACACGGACACCATTTTTTATGGTGTTTATGATCCGGTTGAAGTGAAAGAACCAAAGATACTGCTCTCCGTGCAAGATGAAGAGCGTTATGACCGCGATACTGTAACCATTGTACATAACGGTAAGTTGTTGGCCGACGGACTCGCATTAAAACAGGCTACGAAATTAAATGAAATAGTTTTAGATTCGGGGGAAAATTATATTGCTTTCTTTGCTGAAAATTATGGTGATATTCCACCAAATACAGCCAACTTCCTAACAACAACACAAGGGGATAGTGCTGGAATGTATTCGTTTAATTTTGCCAATAAGTCAAATGCATTTTCGACCGTAATGGTAGCACGATTTCAATATAAGCCTACGAAGAATGCTATTCGAGAATACATAGAGGAAACACGAACAGCAAGTCGACGAGATATTCGCATCGGTAACTTGACGGTTCATGACGAAAAATTGCTACTTGAACTATGGGATGAACAGGTGGAAGATGGCGATGTCATCTCGTTGTATGTAAATGATGCTAAAATAATAAATAGGGTTGAAGTAGGTAAACGTGTGAAACGATTTACTATTAACCTCCAACCTGGGTACAACCGTATTTTATTCTTTGCTGAAAACCTCGGATTAATTGCCCCTAATACTGCTGCGCTTCGAATACAAGCAGGAAGTGTAGAAAAGGCATTACACCTAAGTACTGACCTGCAGCAAAATAATGTAATAGAAGTGATGTATGATAAAAAGGCACCCTAGTGAACGCTTAAGAAAGCGAGGAGCCTATTGTAATTAGTGAGTATTTAAAAAAGGCCTGTTTATCATCGTTGATCCACAGACCTTTCTATTTATCAGCTTATTTTCCTTCATTCAACCAAATAATGAAATTCAGCAAGTAAAGAATCATTACAAGCCATCTCTTTCTAAAGATGCCAGGCGGGCTAACATCTCCATACAAGCCCCTTCGT
>DATMSZ010000474.1:0-2139 GCA_035565175.1 Pseudosphingobacterium sp. | reverse complement strand
CTCTATAAAAAAAATAAATCACAAGCCAGGAAAGGCAAAGCGTACCAAAACATTGAGGTGTTGCTGTAAACCCTAGTGCCGAATTTAACATAGGCATACCCTTATATCCCAAGTTCGACACAAACGGACCTGTACCAAAGGCATACCAACTTAGACTAAAAATATTCCCGATCAATATATGCATAAAGCTCCCATAATAAATCCCTTTTAATAAAACAGAACTCTGCGATAAATAAATACTAAAGATAAATCCAACGACAGGTAAGAACAGCTGAAAAGAAAAAGTATTACTGTTGGCCATTAATGATAACAACGTCACTATACATAACATTAACAATGCCTTCTTTTCCCCCGCTGTAAAAGCGTACGCTTTTAATTTTATTGCACCGGGGATATAAAAGAGCACAATAATGCTCAAAACAACTTTGTCTAACGGAATCGATATCAATTTATTACAGGAAAGCAGCAGCATAGAAAATGCCACAAAAAAAGTAATTATCCATGACGATCTATAATTTGTATAATTACTCTGCACATTATATTGATAAGATTCCATTTACATCTTAAAATTACTATTACAACTATTTTACAACAATGTCTCGGATAAATGCCTTTAAATTAAGCGAAATGTAATCATAAGTTGCAATCCATCTGTTTAATCTACCGGTTTGCGTAACTGCCCTGTAATGTTCTTTAAAGACTTTTTGTCGGTTATTATTACTGATCCCGCCATCAGACATAGCCACGGCTACAAAATCCACATAAGTAGCTCTCAATGAATCTCCTGCTCTAAGCAAAAACTCATAATCGCCGCATATTTTATAATTGGTATCATATAAACCGTATTTTTCAAATAATGTGATTTTATGCAAGGATCCCGGGTGAGCAATCTTAACACTTCTTTTAAATTCTGACCATTTGTATGCCTTACCAACCGTTCGGTAAATTTTACCTTTAGAATCAACCATGTGAATTTTTGAGGAAACAAATTCGATCTCTTCTGGAAACGAGCGATTGCTTAATGTCGCAGCATATTTTTCCAAAGCATTAGGGTAGAGTATATCATCGGAGCCTAAGAACATAACCCATTTTCCTTGAACCAGCTTAATACCTTTATTCCACGCATCGTAAATCCCATAGTCTGCTTCACTGATCCAACGTACTTGGCCGCTCCCAAAGTTCTCGACAATTTCCATCGTATTATCTAATGATTTTCCGTCGATAATAAGATGTTCATAATCGCTATAGGATTGATTCCTTACGCTGTTTAAACAATCTCCTATCACCTTACCAGAATTGAACGTGGCAGTGATGATTGTAAAAAAAGGTCTTCTGCTATTTGAGTTCATATTAATAAGGCACTTAATTAGGAGAATTTAACAGTTCCTTAACATTTATAACGTGATGCATTTTTTTTTTATTCTTCTTTAACCATTCCAGATCTTTCTCCCACCATTTTAAGATCATCAAATCTTTTATCTCATCTTCTGTAAACCGATATCTAATAATTTTTGCAGGGACTCCTCCCACAATGGCAAAAGCGGGGACATCTTTTGTAACAACCGCTCCGGCCCCTACTATTGCTCCATCTCCAATATTTACCCTTCCAACAAGAACCACATTGCTTCCTATCCACACGTCGTTCCCGATGGTTGCAGTACTAAACTCGTCGTAATATTGTTTATCCGCTAACGTAAACGTTCTTTCTATTGAATAAAACAAAGGATGAATAGAAATAAAGTCCTTAACTGGATGATCTCCTAACCCGATATTGACGTCAGGGCCAATACAGGTATACCTTCCAATATTACACCCATTCACATAGGACGATTTACCAATAGTAGAATAATCGCCAATGTTCGAATTTAATATAGAAACTCCCTTTCCAAAAACATTGTGTTTTCCAAAAGCGCTATTCATGACATTCAAATCATGATGAAATTCTATTGTTGGATATTTACGTTTCAGATTTATTAGTCGAATTGTGTTCCTAACATATCTCAAAAAGGGATAAAACATTATCTTAAGGTAAATCTCAAGCATTTTCATGTTTAATATTTTTTAAAAATTTCAATTTAATCTGAAAAATGAGCCTTTTGAGAAGAATTTTCGCGCTATATCCTGCACTAAAATAGTCCC
>DATMSZ010000473.1:0-69523 GCA_035565175.1 Pseudosphingobacterium sp. | reverse complement strand
AACAAAAAATTGAATCAAACACTTTCAATTAAAAGTTTATGTAGAACACCTTTCACAAAAATGATGCATTTCTAACTAAAATGGATGTTGAGTAATCCATTTTTACATACAAAAGACTAATGATTAAAGAGTATTAAAATCAAATTGTCTTTTCGATGTATTCAAATATTTATTCGGAGTTTCGCCAAAAAAAAACTTAAATTCTTTTATGAGGTGGTTCTCATCGTATAAGCCATTTTTAACCGCGATTGACAATAAATTTCTCCGCTTACTCGTTTTTAAATTATCGTATATGTGGATGATCCGTTGTAATCTGGCATATTCTTTCGGACTCACGCCTATATGACTTTTAAAATTCCTTTCCAGCCATTTATAGCTTACGTTCAGTTTGTTTGCCACAGACCGAATTTCTACGTTCCCTTTTTCAAAACGAATAGACTCAACACTCTCCTCCAAAAGGCCATTTCGCCAGACTGCTTTTATATAATGCCGCCTAATAAACCCCTCAAACGACCTTATAATAGACGCCGGTTGTTTTGCACTGCTAAAACTTTCCAACAAGGTATCTATCTGTTTGCCAAATAAATGCTGTAGCTCGAAAGCAGGCCTGCCTCTGAAATATTGAGTTGTCCTACTCGTAATGTACTTTAGTATAGTGGGTCTTAATCGAATAATTACTAAATAGTCAAGATCATCAGAAATACCAATCCTACTATTTTTAATATACTGGCCGCAAAACCAAGCACCTTTCACTAACCAACTATCTTGCCCAGTGGTAAAAGTCGCAACACTTGTGCTGCTAGAGAGAACTACAATAGTGGGAACACCATCATTTAATGCAATACTTTCCGCTGATTGTACTTTGTTAAGAATGGTATAAGAAGCAACAAAATGAGCTAAATCCACCGATGGGGAAACCTCATTTAGAATTTCCCTGCGATCGTTGCTGGCAATATATCTAAGTAATTCAATAGGCATATCTTATACAAAGATACTGGTTTTAAGTTATATGAGGCATGATCACAAGGAGGCTTTGATCTTTACGCATCTCAATAGTTATCAATACCGAAATACATTACCTCCTTCTTTGAAGAATATTTGTCTATTTTTTACTATTAAGTAATCTCACGTCAAATGTACCTTTGCTCAAAAAAGAATGATTTTACCTATCGTTGCATATGGTGCCTCCATTTTACGGAAAGAATGCATTGCCATTTCTGCCGATTATCCGCAGCTAAATAATTTGATCGCTGATATGTGGGATACCTTAGACTCCGCTGATGGCGTTGGCCTGGCAGCACCTCAAGTTAATGTGGCGATTAAACTCTTTTTGGTTGACAGCGCCAAAACCTACCAACCATACATCGATGCCCCAACCAAGCAACAGGAACGCGCTATCAGAAAAGTTTTCATTAACCCCACTATCATCACATATTCGAAGGAGAAAGATATAGCCGATGAAGGATGTTTAAGTATTCCTGGTATTTATGTCCCAACAGAGAGATCTATTTCTATCAGAATAAGATACGTTGATGAACGATTTCATGAGCGTATAGAAACATATCAGGGAAGAACTGCCCGCATGATCCAACATGAATATGATCATATCATAGGTAAGCTGCACATTGACTATCTTCCTAATCTGCAAAAAATTAGACTGAGCAGTAAATTAAATAAAATTAGAAAAGGAAAAATAAAAGCTGAATACCCTATGTATTACTAAATGTGGCCTTTTATGATGTACCATCAAGGAACGTATTCAGGTTAACCTCATCTCGGGAAAAATCAATCAACCGCAATGTTTAAGTGTTCGTAACAATCAGTTAACAGTCCCTTTATAGCTTTGTCTGCGAATCAATCAACTAAACACAAATCCATGCCATTGAAGTGGATTTATGAAACACATACTACAAGCTATGCTCCCTGTTTAACAGAAAATAGAGCGATTGATTATTTGAAAAAAGCAACGAATAACTGGACACAAGCTCGTAACTTTGACGAGCAATTACAGCTTATTATTAAGCAAAAACATATTCAATTTGATTCAGGCCAAGCTCGTGTATCCCGCATGCAAAAGGCTGTCGAGTGTGATGATGTTTTATAGTTGGATATATCTGCAGTCGGAGTATAATTACAATAATGTGCAATTGCCCGCCACTTTGGCGAAAGACATGACAATATGCACCAAATAAATGGTGCTTACAATAAATCATATGACGGAATCAAGAAGATCCTTTCTAAAAAAAGCATCGCTCTTAGCTGGCACCACTGCGTTAACCAATATACTGCCAGCTTCGATTCAGCGGGCCTCGGCTATTAACGCCCTTCCTGGCACCACCTATTTAGATGCCGAGCACATTGTATTTCTAATGCAGGAAAATCGTTCCTTTGATCATTGCTACGGCACGCTTAAAGGTGTAAGAGGTTTCAATGATCCAAGGGCTATTCGCTTACCAAATGGGTTCCCTGTATGGTTACAAACGAACAAACAAGGAGAAGCATTTCCTCCTTTCCGGCTCGATATTAAAAACACAAAAGCAACTTGGATGGGATCGTTGCCCCATGGATGGGACGATATGGTAGAAGCCCGTAATAATGGAAAAATGGACACCTGGCTGGAAGCCAAAAAAGCTGGCAGCAAAACTTATCAACATATGCCGTTAACAATGGGCTATTATGACCGGCAAGATATTCCGTTCTATTACGCCCTGGCAGATGCCTTTACCGTATGCGATCAACATTTTTGCTCATCACTCACCGGCACAAGTGCCAACCGGTCCTATTTCTGGTCAGCAAGCATCCGCGAGGAACCACGTAATCCTCAATCAGTGGCCCATGTTAATAATGATCAGATTAATTATCAAAACGTAGGATGGAAAACCTTTCCAGAGCGACTACAAGAGGCTGGTATTCCCTGGAAAGTATACCAGAATGAGCTAAGTTTGCCGGTTGGCTTTGAAGGAGAGGAAGAAGATTGGCTAGCTAACTTCACGGATAATAACCTAGAATTCTCCAAGCAATATCATGTCCGATTTCATCCTGCCCATACGGCATTTATGAAATCAGAACTGAAGCGTTTGACCGCTCTTTTAGAAAGAGGTGATTTAACCAAGAAAGCGTTAAAAGAAATACAAAAAAAAATCACCGCTTTAGAACAGGATATAGCGCTGTATAGCGAGGCCAATTTTGAAAAACTAAGTACGCTAGGAAAGGAGATACATACTCGCGCTTTTGTAACAAATACTGCTGATCCACATTATCATGAACTGGAAACCATCGCTATTGAAAATAAAGAGGTAAAGGTTCCAAAAGGTGATATCTTCCATCAATTTAGGAAAGACGTTAACTCCAATCAATTACCCACGGTATCATGGTTGGTTGCTCCCTGTAATTTTTCTGATCACCCAGGAGCGCCCTGGTATGGCGCTTGGTATGTTTCGGAGGCTTTAGACATCTTAACCAAGAACCCTGAAGTTTGGAAAAAAACGATCTTTATCTTAACTTACGATGAAAATGACGGATATTTCGATCATATTCCTCCTTTCGTTCCACCACATAGCGACAGAAAGGACAACGGTGCATTAGCAGACGGGCTGACGACGGCGGACGAATTTGTGGATGGGAAAGATGCAATAGGTCTTGGCTTTAGAGTTCCATTGGTCGTAGCATCGCCCTGGTCAAAAGGTGGTTACGTAAACAGTGAAGTATTTGATCACACCTCCCCTTTACAATTTCTAGAGCACTTTATAGCGCACAAAACAGGAAAAAAAGTTATTGAAGAAAACATAAGTGCCTGGCGGCGCACGGTATGTGGTAACCTCAGTTCCGTATTCCATCCAAGTAATGATGAAAACGCCGTTAGCTCGTTGACGATAGATAGAGATCAATATATCGAAGGTATCTTTTCAGCAAAGGAAAAAATGTTACCGGGCAATTTCAAAAAAGTATCCCCCAGCATCCTGGATGAGATGGCAAAAAACCAAGATTGGCATGCAGTACTGCCCAAACAGGAGCCCGGCGTAAAACCCGCATGTCCTATTCCATACAACCTAGCTTTAAATGCTTTTTTAGACAAAAAAAGTCAACAGATAACTTTTCATTTCTTATGTAAAGGTGATTTACCGAAAACGAAGACAATAGGTGCCCCCTTTCAACTCTATGCGATCAGCCCCTTTGGCAGCAAAAAGGAAATCGGCCATAACTGGAACTTTGCAGTAAGAGAAAATGAACCGCTATCCTATCAGCTTCCGTTAAAAGCATTTGATCAAAATAACTATCATTTCAGAGCCTACGCTCCAAATGGTTTCTATCGGGAATTCAAAGGTAATGACAACGATCCTGAACTGTTGGTGGAGGTGGGTGCTTCCAAAGAAAAAACTAAACTAATCTTTCACTTTGAAAATCGATCTGCCAAAGAACTGTCACTGACAATAACAGACAGATCTTACAAACAGGGATCGAAAACCCTACAGCTTCCTATTGGAACGAAAGAAATATTTATGGAATTAAAAAGCACTTCAGGTTGGTATGATTACAGCGTTCAAGTTGAAGGATTTGCTCATTATGAACAGCGTTTCGCAGGCCATATCGAAACAGGCGCTGTGAGTATAACAGATCCTTATATGGGCCGTATGATTTAGTGAGTATTTTGTAACTTAAGCCGAGAGCATTAAACTACTGGTATGTTTACAAGAGTTGAGATGCTCTTGGCTTCATTAAAATAATCCTTTTTAGCGTACCACCCCACTTTGTGTCGAGACGTTAAACCTTCCTTGTCCAAAACGCTCTAATAAAGAAACGCCACGAACCTATGAAGAAAAATGCTCTTTATTACTTCTTGTTGATTTGTTTTATTTGTGTAGCCTATTCCAGCGTCGCGCAAATGCATCCTACTTTAAGGATCGCCCTTGACCAAAATAGCAATGTGAGCCGTATCCGATTTATTTTTCCTGATTTGAGGTTTGACTTAAAGGCAAATGGGCAGATCTCGAATTCATTTGATAGCTCTGACGAAGACGCGCTGTCTTTTGATTATTATGATCGTTTCGACAACCAAGAAAAGAGAGGAAAGTTAAAATCTGTTGGGTCTGTTCATATTGACTATTATGACAACTTTAATGGCGACGAAAAAAAAGGCAAAGTAAAAAGCATTGGAGAGCTAAAGATCGACTACTACAGCCGCTTCGATCATGAATTGCAAGGAAAGATAAAATCAATTGGACCGGAGAATATAACCTATTATGGCCGATTTGATGGAACGGAGAAAGAAGGTAAGTTAAAGTCGATAGGTTCTGTCAAAATCGATTACTACGGTCGCTTCGACGGTGAAGAAAAAGCAGGAAAAATAAAATCCATCAGCGGCAACGAGCGTGGGAAGGTGCATATTTTGCAGAACCAATTATTTTAATTAAATAAAAGGTAATATTATGAAAAAATTGTATTTGTTGGCACTGTCTATTTCTTTAACAACCAAAGTGTTTGCACAGGGTGTCATCGTCAACCAAGATGGGACGATTTCCATACAAACGGGCTCAACAATCGTCAACTCTAACGGATCGATATCAACTGTTCACGGTTCCATTGTCGTTAACTCTGACGGTACACATTCGATCATTGCCGGATCATCTATCATTAACTCAAATGGTTCTATCAGTACGATTAGCTCTCCACTTTTGTCTGATAAACCTGACGAAACCCCAATTGCTCAAACCACATATTTAGTCGAAGAGTCTTCCACAATTTCCAAAAGAAGAGCAAAACTTAACCGATCACGAAAGAAACTCGCAAGATTTTTTGAGTCATCAGAGACAGTGCAACCATTAAGACCTCCAAATAGTACCGATCCTTTTCACCTTAATCAAGATAGCGACACAAAGAATCTACACAGACCCACCCTAAAAAGTACTGTCAAAACAAATATGACGAAACCATAAAATCACGTCTGTCAGCTTTATACTGTTTATATTTATTGATTCCGTTAATCTATATAATACATAAAGAGGGGACATTACACCCCCTCTCCTCAAAAAATTCTTTCAACACCCCCCTATCAATTCCAATCGCAAAAAGGGCACTAAAAAGTAATCGTAACAAGGTTTATTGAACAGGGTTTTCGAGCACCTGCTCTTCTTTTTTCAGTTGTTCTTCCAACGAATTGTACGCTACATCCTGCACGCCCACTCCATTATCAATGGCCAAAGAGGCTGCTAAAGAAGCGCTCTGACCCAGAATCATAAACACGGGTTCCATGCGAATACTACCGAAGGCTATATGCGAACTCGAAACACATACCGGTACCAACAGATTGGTACAATCTTCTTTTTTTGGGATAAGAGCACCATAGGCTATCTGATAAGGTCCCTTCTTTGGAGAAATACCGATATCCCCTTCATTTTGAACAAAACCGTCTTCCTTCACATAACGCTGTACATTATGCGAGTCCAACGCGTATGACCCCATTCCTACCGGATCGCTTATTTTGCGATCGCTAAAGGTATCATGCTCGGTCATTACATAGGCACCTACCATCCGGCGCGCCTCTCGTACATAAATCTGGTGCGGCCAATTATTATTGTCTTTGAATTCATCTTTCGCCAATCCCCATTGTGCCATCTCTTTACGCACTTCTTCCGGCACCTTTGGATCGTTCGCTAAAAAATACATCAACCCTTGCTGGTACACCTCATGCTCCTTGATGATCTCCTTTCTCCGCTCATAGCTGGCTTCCGGATAATCATAGTTCATTCCAATAAAATCGGTGCTGAAGGGGCCATGATTGTTGGTATCAGTTTTCCTGTTCGGAATGGGGTCATACTTCTGGAAAGTTTCTCGCCAACCCGAAGCATATACACGGGCTAGCAACTCATAATTTTCCGGTTTGTAATTCGCTGGCTTGGAAAAAGGTATGCGGTTGTCCGGATGATTACTCAAGCACATTCGAAAACAATAAGCTTGCACGCGCTTATCGGCTTCGCCATACTTGCCCGGATCCTCAGCCGAGACACCATAAAGCAAACCACTTGTACTATCTCCTGGCACTTTATAAGGACTGATATTCGATTTAAACCAATGCCCATGATGTAGAACGCCTGTTTGCACGCCATTCCATTTTTCTCCATATTGGCTGTTAGCCTCTCGTCCCACATGGTAACTCACTCCCGCAGCTGCCATCAAATCGCCTTCATAAGTAGCGTCAATAAACATCTTGCCACGAAATACTTTTCCGTTTAAGGTTTTGATGGAAATGATTTTCCCGTCCTTCTTTTCTACTCCATTTTCTCTGTCGAGCCATTCATCCCTACGGACATCTATCTCAAATTCTTTCACATAATCTTCAAAAACCTGTTCTGCCACATGTGGTTCAAAGATCCACATCGTCCGGGCATTGCCATCAATCGCGGGCGTTCCCTGTCCTTTATTTCCATATTCCGAATGCTTCTGCCAGCGCCATGTAGCACTATCCTGGTAAGCCATAAATACACGATGATAAAAATCGCGCGCCAAGCCACCAATAACCGACTTATCGCCTGTGTCAGTAAATCCTAGGCCTCCAGATGAAAGTCCGCCCAAATGATTGTCAGGCGATACAACAATGACAGATTTGCCCGACTTTTTCGCCTGTACAGCTGCTGTAATGGCGGCCGATGTGCCCCCATAAATAATGATATCAGCTTCCTCTCCTTCTTGCTGTTTAGGGCTACAGGCACAAATACTCAACAAGGTAAGGATACTTAAAAGTAATTTTTTCATCTGTATATAATTTGTTTTTTAAAGGTGATGAAGCTATCATGATTTATTTTTCACTTTTTGTATGTTTTTCCGCGGCGTTCAAGAGCGCTACGCTTAGTTCATTTTACTGTGTGATTGGCAAATCATGATGGTTTCATAAAAAAGGAAAGTATATTGGTTAAAAATTTAATTCATGTCTTCTATATAATCTAAATCTTTGTGGAAGGTGTCTTTCATTCCCCCAACAGCCCAAAAGGCCAGAGCCAATAATAACGCTCCTACTAAAGCTCCTCCATAAATCATTGATCCTGTCCACTGCGTCAGTAGATGAAACAAAATAGTAGAAGGTACTAAAGCCCCTCTGGCAAAGTTTGGTGCAGTAGTGGTGACGGTCGACCGTATATTTGTGCCAAATTGTTCGGTAGAAATCGTCATAAAAATGACCCAATAGCCGACAGAGAACCCCAATAAGCCACATAAAGGGTAAAACCATGTCAAGGGGATGCCCGGTACAAAAAAGTAAAATGAGATGCTGGCCATCGCTAGGAACAGAAAAAGATATACCACTTTGATGCGGCTTTTGAGAGCCTGACTTAATAAGCCGCTTGCAATATCCCCCAACGCCATCCCTCCATAACACCAAGCTACAGCGACACCGGCGTTAATATCGCCTTCCACTCCTAGTAGCTTACCAAATTCCGGTGATAGCGTAACCAAGATACCGACTACGTACCATAATGGTACGCCTATAAGGATGCATCGAAGGTATTTTAACAGATTAGCTTTAGATCTGAATAAACCCATAAAATCTCCACGGCTCTCAGCCGTTTTGGCTTGATAGAACATCCCCGACTCGGCAACACCCACACGCAACAGCAATAGCAACAGCCCCAAACCACCACCAATGAAAAAGGAAGTGCGCCAATGGAATAAATCGGACACAAAATAAGCCACCACAGCGCCCGATATGCCCACCGATGCGACCAGCGTTGTTGCATAGCCCCGTTTCTCCTTCGGCATTAATTCGGCAACAAGGGTAATACCCGCTCCCAATTCGCCCGCTAGCCCCAATCCAGCGATAAATCGATAAATCGCATATTCCGTAACAGAATGGGCAAAACCGTTGGCCACATTGGCTATTGAATACATCAAAATAGACCCGAAAAGCACCGACAATCGCCCCTTCTTGTCCCCTAATATACCCCAGGCAATTCCACCTATCAGCATGCCTACCATTTGAATATCTAATAACAAGATACCAGTGTCCGTTAACTCTTTCCCCGACAAGCCCAAATCTTGAAGGCTCGCCACGCGCACAATACTAAAAAGGAGTAGGTCATAAATATCAACGAAATAGCCGAGGGCTGCAACGAAAATAGCGGCAGCAAGTTTAGTTTTTTGATTCATTTGTCGTTCTTTACTTTTTTCGGATATGGAATTTAAGCGCTATTATATTAGCACGCTCAAACTAAAACACCTAAATATACATTTAATTTAACGATACATTCATCTTATAATGCTGTTATTTAACATCTTAATCTTCCGAAGGAACGAACAGAACAGCATTGGCAGCAACGGTACCTTCCGTACGCTCTGTATCGAACTCTACATAAACTGGTCGATCTGTCTTTACCGTTTCAAAAGAACCCACGGGCACCCAAGTACTGGATGTCTGCCCCTTGATCTGTACCTCAGATAAGGCCAACAATTGCTTTTTCTCTTTCTGGCCGTTAAAAACAGTTAGAGTTATCTTTGGCGCGCTCGTTTCTGTCTTAGGGTAATAAATATACACGTTGTATTTTCCTGCAGGTATCTTCCGGAAATTAAAACGTGCCCTGTCTGTACCATCACTCGCCTTCGCTTCCAGATAGCTCGTTCCATATCCTTTCGCCGCACCCTTCTCCCATTTCCCTTCTAGCTTAACAGATTCGCTGTCCGTGCATAACACAAGATAATCAGGCTTACGTAAGTCGGCCTTTGGATTAACAGCAAGCACTGATTTAATTTCTTCCACCGCTACTTCTTGAACCGGGATGTTCTTATCTATCGCTAAACAGGCCGCCACCGCAGCCGACTGGCCAAGCACCATAAAAACTGGTTCCATCCGTATAGAACCATAGGCGATATGACTTGCCGACACGCATACGGGCACCAGCAGATTGCTCGCCTCGGTCCGCTTAGGAGTAATGGCTCTATAAGAAACCGGGTATGGGGGAAATCCACCAACCTCCACATTTCCTTCGTTTTTTACCTGACCATTTACCACCGCACGATCGCAGTTGTGTGAATCCATATTATATGCAGCATAACCCACTTCATCTTTTACAACCTCTTCACCTTGACAGTGATGCTGTGTCATCACCAATTCTCCGATCATCCTGCGTGCTTCACGAACATATAATTGCGGACTCCAATTTCCATTATTCACATACTCATCCTTCGGATATCCCCATTTATTCATTTCCTCTCGGATAAAAGTAGGCACCGAAGGATCATGCCCAACAAAATAAAGCAGTCCCTTCGTATAATCTTCATGCGCCTTAATAATTTCCCGACGGCGCTCGTAGCTGGCCTCCGGATACTCCCAACTCATACCGATCATATCCGTTGAAAAGCCATTCCGATTATTAATATCTGTTTTACCATTTGGCATTAAACTCCAAATAAACACATCATTTAGCTCTTTCCATGGTTGAAGCTGCTTCTGCCTCCTCAACAACTCGTAACGCTTTGGGTCGTAATTATCTGGCTTCGTAATCGGAATGCGGTTTGAAGGCACATTGGTCAGCGCTATCCTATAATTATATGCTTGCACCTTTTTATCGCCCGTCCCGTTAGGTTTCACCGACTCCCGATTAATTCCCCATAGCAGTCCGCTACTGGGATTTCCAGGCACAACATAAGGGTCAACTCCATCTGGAAACTGATGTCCGGTAAGAAGCTGCACACCGTTTAGCGTTTCACCGTATACCTTATTGTCTTCCCGCCCAACATGGTATGACACGCCTGCTTTTGCTAGCAAATCACCTTCATAAGTACAATCTAGATACACTTTTGCACTAACCTTCATCGAAACCGTACCAAGCTTAGTGGCCGATTGCAAAGTAATATTCGTAATCTGAGTGCCTTGCTTCGATACGTCCATCAACAGCTGCTCGTAAACAACCTCGGCCTTGCAATGATCTATATACCATTTAAAAGTACGCTCCGCCACATGTGGTTCGAAAATCCATTGTTCAAAGGAACCATAGTGCTTCCCCAATCTTCTATAGAAATCCAACGCCAAACCACGAACTACATATTTGTTACCAATGTCCGTCTGACCGAGCCCTCCTGAACTCATTCCGCCCAGCATTTGTCCCGGCTCGATAAGTAATACGGTTTTACCTGCCTTCGATGCCGTATAGGCAGCAACAACACCGGCAGAGGTACCGCCATAAACACATAAGTCTACCTGCTTTATAGTCTGGGCATAGGAAGCATGAAGCAAAAAAATAAGCCCAGCCAATATTAACCATCTTCTTTTCATCTGTAAGTAATTATTAATAACCCGGATTTTGTTCACCTTCCATTGCTTTGTTATATAATATCTCCGAGTTTGGAAGCGGCCAAAGCATCACTTTATCCGCCACGGTGATACCCTTAATTTCCAAGATACGCTGTTTGGCGATGCCAAGTCTCACCAAATCGAGCCAGCGTTTTCCTTCGTACATCGTTTCATAGCCTCGTTCTTCAATCACTTTATCCAAGAATGAATCGAGATTAAAATCTTGCAACCTATAGTCGACAGTCGAGGCAACCGCTGAAGGATAACCATAGGCGCGCCTATGTACCTTGTTTAAGCTTTCTAATGCAGCATCCGTAGGAGCACCCTTAGCCCTTGCTTCCGCTTCTGCATGAAACAACAATAAATCGGCATAACGATACCAAGGATAGTCGTTTGCCGCGCCAGCCGTTGCATCAGGATCTCTAAATTTTCTGAACAAGCACGTCGTAGGTCCTAGACCGACATCCACATTGTATAGGATGTGTTCTTTTCGCAGATCGGCATTATTCCAATTCTTAATGAAAGGATTTTTCAGCGAGTCCGTATACTGGGCGTACACTCCTCCTGGACCATAGTAGTTATATTGTGCTGTTTTCCGGTGGGCATAACTCACCAAACCAAAACCTTGTTGTCGATTATATTTTAAATAAAAGATTTCCTCCGGTGTATTCACTACGTCAGGGCCAAATATCTTCTGGAAGTCCTCCGGCACAGAAACCTCCACTAAGCTAAACCTACCCGAAGAAATTACTTCAGATGATTTAGCCGCCGCTTGTTCCCAATTTTGCTGATACAGATAGATTTCTGTTAACAAGGTCTTAGCCGCCCATACCGTTGGCCTTCCGAGATCTTGCACCGTTGGAGGTAGGGCAGCCTCTGCATCTAATGCATCCTGTAGTACTAAATTGAACACCTCCTCTACCGATGACCGGGGAACATCCGAGAGGTCTATATTAGCCTCCGTTCTGATTGGTAGTCCACCAAAGCATCGAACTAGTGAAAAATACATCATCGCGCGAAGGTATTTTGCCTCGGCAATAAAAAGTGCTTTTTCCTCATCGCTTACCTCTGTTGCTAAAGGCACTTTTGATAGCACAATATTAGCATTCCGAATAGAGCGGTATAAGCTATCCCATACCGTCCCCACGCGATTAATATTTGTATTATCCAACCCTTGGTAGGTGCTTACCACCGCTTGCGAACCCCTTGAGTTTCCATAATCGGGTAATCCCTCTAACTGAGCTGGGTAGTTTAAGCCAAAAGCCCCGTCTCCCCGCATTGGGCGGTATATGGCGTTAACAGCAGCCTTTATCTCAACACTTGTATTATAAAAGTTATTCTCTGCTTGAGACTTCGGTTTTTCCAGTAAAGCATCTGAGCACGCCGAAAAAGCAAACAATCCTATGAGTCCTATTATTAAATTCTTCATCTTGATCTCTTTAAATTAAATGACATCCATTAAAAACTTGCTTTGATACCAAACGTCAAGGTCTTCGCCGTTGGGTAAACATAGTGGTCTATCCCCTGCTCAATCGAGTTTGTTCCTCCATAAGAATTCACTTCCGGATCATACCAAGAATAATTGGTTATTGTGAATAAATTCTGCGCGCTTATATATACCTGTCCGCTCGACAGCCAATTTAATTGCCATTTATCCGTTGGCAGATTGTATGCAAGTTGAATATTCTTCACACGCAAAAAGGAACCATCTTCCACAAAACGATCGGATACCTGTGCCTGTGAATTGGTTTTGATGATGGGGTATTTTGCATTGGTATTTGTTGGCGTCCAATGGTCGGTATATACCTCCCTCAGCATATTAAGCGCTTGGCCATAATCATAACCCTGGCCTTGTGCACTTAAACTATAAATATCATTTCCTTTGCTTCCCTGTAGGAAGATCGAAAGGTCAAACCCCTTGTAAGACATGGAGGAGGTAAATCCGTAGGTAAAATCAGGGTTAGGATTGCCGATAATTTGCTTATCTCCCTGATCCCGACTCCCGTTTCCGTTGAAGTCTTTATAGACAATGTAGCCGTTTGCATCATATCCCTCCTCCACATAACCGTAAAAAGATCCCAAAGGATACCCTTCTCTCAAAATATTGATATTATCAATCGATGCGGCTCCGAGAAGAGCGCCCAAGATATCGTTTCCACCATACAGTTCTACTACTTTATTTCGGTTAAAGGAGATATTACCTCCTAGCTGCCATTTAAAATCTCCTCTAAACACATCGCCTGTTACATTGAGATCAATCCCTCTGTTTCGGATTTTACCTACGTTCTGAACAGTATATTTATATCCTTGTGAAGCCGGTAAGGTGACATTGTTTAACAAATCGCGTGTATTTTTCACATAAAAATCAGCTGTTAAGCTTAAACGATTGTCAAATAGACCTAGGTCGATCCCCACATCTGTTTGCGATGTTGTCTCCCATTTCAAAGGCCCGGCCAAACGATCGCTTGGTGAATACGCTGGCACCAGTGCATCGCCGAATACTACTTGACTAGAAATCAACTGATTCAATGTAAAATAGGGATCGATGGCCGTATTTCCCGTCTCGCCGTAACCGATTCGCACCTTTAAGTCTGAAATGGCTGGGATGCGTTTAATGAAAGCTTCTTCAGAAAGACGCCAAGCAAGTGCGGCCGAAGGAAAATAACCCCATTTTTGCCCTTCGCTGTAACGAGAAGAGCCGTCTGTCCGAAAACTAATCGTTGCTAGAAAACGATTGTCAAACGAATAATTGACTCGTGCCAGATAAGAAATCAAGCTCCATTTCGTATAGGAGGAACTCGGTACATTTTGTGTGGCTGCAGCTCCGATGTCATAGGTTTCCTGATTATCACTAATAAAACCGGTGCCTGAGGCAGCAAAAGTGGTGGATACATAGTTCTGATAGGTGAAACCCGCCAAAGCATTTATATTATGTTTACCAAAGTCTTTTCGGTAATTCACCGTATTTTCACTTAATACACTGGTGTTTTTTGGTGTTTGAATCCGAGCCTGCCCGGTGGAATTAACAAATCTTGTTGTTCTGTAATAATCCGTTCGGCTATCGCCATTTTCAATTCCGCCTAATGTTTTAAACACCAGGCCTTTTATAGGTTCATAACTTAGAGAAAAATTGGCAAGTACATTATTTGACTTCGTCTTATCGGATTCCTGATACAAAAAATTTAAGGGATTCACCATTACGTTTGATCCCCAGGTGTAAGCTTCCGTTAAATTGGTATAGCTACCATCAGCGTTATACAAGCCCATAGTGGGATAGCCGGAGAGCGCCGCTGAAATCAATGTAGACCCTCGGTTTCCCTTCTCCGATTCCTTTCTATTTTCATCAAAGCGACTTAGAATACCGCTAAAGTCGAACTTAAGCTTTTCACTGATATCCGAATTTAAATTAACTCGTAATGAGTTCCGCATATAATCACTTCCCACGATAATTCCTTTCTGATTAAAATTACCTCCGGAAACAGAGAACCTTGTTTTGTCATTCCCGCCACTAATTGTCACCGTGTTGCTGATAATGGGTGCACTACGAAACACCACATCCTGCCAATCCGTGCCCTCTCCAAAAGAAGCGATTTCCTCCGCTGTAAAATGGGGGGCCAGGCCATCGTTTGCGGCCTGTTCGTTATAGAAATTTGCATATTCTGTTGCATTCATGAAGTCGAGCTTTTTACGCAAAGATTGAATACCGATGTATCCGTCGTAGTCCACTTTAACTTTTCCGGATTTCCCGGATTTCGTTGTGATTAATACAACACCGTTTGCGCCTCTGGACCCATATATTGCGGTTGCCGAAGCATCTTTTAAGATCTCAACTGACTCAATATCCGCATTATTTAATAGTAAAGGAGAACCTGAATAAGGAAAGCCATCCACCACATAAAGTGGCTCATTACTGCCCTTTATGGAATTTGTGCCCCGAATACGAACACTAACAGGACTTCCCGGCGAGCCTGTATTCTGCGAGACATACACTCCTGAAGCCCTCCCCGCTAATGATTGAATCATATTAGGAGCGGGCACCTGACTTATTTCTTCGGATTTTATGGAAGCAACAGCCCCTGTGAGGTCCCGTTTTCGCTGCGTGCCATACCCCACCACTACAACCTCATCTAAATCGCTTACCGACTCTTTCATCGTAACATTAATGGTTGTTTGGTTGCCAACCGTTTTCTCAATGGTTTCAAAGCCTAAAATGGTAAACACCAGCACGCTTCCCCCGCTACTGAGGTTAATCTGATAATTACCTTGCGCATCGGTAGAGCTTGCCACGGAGGTTCCTTTTACCAGCACCGTAACCCGTTCGATGGGTTTGCCCTGCTCGTCTATCACCCGGCCCAATACCCTTCTAGGTTGCGTTTCTCCGAATTTAGATTCGAAAAGTTTGCCATCGTTTGACTGACGAGGTTTAATCACAATGGTACCATCTTTCAATGTCCATTCTAGCGATAATGGTTTCAATAAAACGGTCATCGCTTCATCAAGTGGTGCATTTTTAAAATCTGCTTCCACCCTTTTGTCTGCTAAATCTTTTCCGTTCAGAAAAAATGGATGACCACTTTGCTTCTGAATACCTCGCATCACCTGTGCCAAGGGAATATTCTTCGCTCTCAACGTAATGGTTTGAGCAAAACTACCCGCAACCACCTGAAAAACAGAAAGAAGTGTAATGAAAACTGTTAGTTTCATAATCAGTAGCCATCGATAAGTCAAAGGCCAAAAGGAGCCTTTAACACATGCATAAAAAATCATATGTTTGTACTGTTTGAATGATGTAATATAAATTGGTTAGATCCTTTTGCTACCCTTTCGGTAGTCTATTACGCATCCAAATCTGCCGGGTGGTGTCTCTAGCACTATCCGGTTTATTTTTGATGCCTTTTAAATTGATTTCCCTTAAGTTTGGTACTTAATCATAGTAATATCTCATTTAATGGTTAGTAATTTGGTTAATACACAAAAAGTTTATTTTTCCCTGCTGCCTTTTCAATTTTAAATTTTACGCCCCCTTCTTGTAAAATAGCTAGCACCTCCGATAAGGTCTTCGTTCTGCTGATTTCACCATAAAAATAGGTATCCGGCACCTTATCGCTGTACACAACTTCTACATCATACCATCGGCTCAGCTGGCTCATAGCTTCTGTCAGCTTCGTTTCATCAAAATAAAAGACGCCTTTTTTCCAGCTGATATAAGGCGCAAGGTCTACTTTAGCTACTGATGTTTTACCATTTAGCATCGTACTTTGTTCACCTGGTTTTAGTACAGTAGATAAATGGCTAGCCCCGCTGCTCGATATAGAAGATGGCACCACACTAACAGCCCCTTCTACTAATGTGGTTTTCACTGTTTCTTCCTCTTCGTAGGCCGAAATATTAAATTGTGTGCCCAATACCCGAGTTAGCTGACGGTCACTTTTTACCAAGAAAGGTCGCTGTTTATCTGGCGATACTTCAAAATAAGCCTCCCCTTTCAACTCAACCGTTCTGTTTTCAGCGCTAAAATTAGTCGGATATTTTAAGCTGCTGGCAGCGTTAAGCCAAACACGCGAACTATCTGGTAGCACAATCTTATATTGCCCACCTTTGGGTGTCTCTATCGTATTATAGGAGGCTTCTATATTTACAGTTTTGGGAGTCGGCACCAATTCGTAAATGATCTGACCGTCTGCAGTTTTGGTAATTTTAATGCCACTCTCTTCTGCCAGTTTTCCATCGGTCGCCATATCTAGGTTTATTTTACGTCCGTCGGCAAGTGTTAAGGTAGCTTTATTGCTGCCAGGGTTAATATCGTTTGTTGCCAATGACTGCTGCTTAACCTCCGTAGCCTCTTTTAAATAGATAAACGCAGCGATGCTAAACATTACGAGCATTACGGATGCAGCTGCCAGCCATGCTACGGCATAACGCTTGCCAAGCTTTTTCTCAGAATGGTCGGTATTTATATGCGACACTAATCTACTCAGCAGCCTTTCCTCGATTACTTCCTCTTTGTCATAATTCGTAGGTAGCTCAGCCCTCTCATCATCATAATTGTTGTACCAAGCTTCAAAATCAGCTTTTTCCGATGCTGTCAGTAGTCCTCTTTCCCATTTATAGGCCAGTTCCTTGATATATGTTCTGGTAAACTTCGACGCCATTATATACTACCTTTTACACTATAGTATCAAAAACGATTGGTCAACCTTAGTCAAACAAAATTTTTTTGTGATTTTTTCTGGGATTAAAAATCCACAGGATTTATAGAAAACGGTGAAAAGAGAATATAATGAGTCCCAAGACAAAAGTGGGGTATTGTTTGCCTAATTCACTTCGAAGATCTTTGGTTGCCTTCGTTAGATGTGCCTGGACGGTTTTTTCAGAAAGGCTTAGCTTTTTTGCTATCTCTTTATAGCTCATTCCCTGTTCGCTGCTCATTCGATATACTAAACGACATTTCTCAGGCAATTGTTTAACCGAAGCCTCTAAGCTCTCCATTAATTCCCTTTCAAAGATATATTCATCTACCGAAGATTCCTCATAACCATATAGCTCTTCGTTTAACAGCTCTACCGTGCGTTGTGAGCCCTTTTGATACTCTTCCGCCAGCATGCGTATGGCCCTATATTTCACTGCAACGGCCAAATAGGTGGCGAGGGTATGCCGTAGATTGATACTTTTCCGTCGCTCCCAAACAGAGATGAGAACATCCGACACACATTCTTCCGCTCGCTCCGGAACAGATAGACGGTTCAGTGCAACGCCAAACAGCTTTTTCCAGTAGCGATCAAAAATTTGTCGCATAGCCCCCTGATTGTCTTGCCTCAGCAATTCTATCAATTCAGCGTCAGACATTTCCCTATGCACATTCATTGCCCATTAGATTGGTTAGCCTAAAGCTCAGCAATATTTAAACTGGATACAAGGTTTAATTGGTTTTTATGCTTCGCTTAAAATATTTCTCGAAAATAAACTATTTTTTTTGTTTCCTAGTATTCTTCGGTTTTAAATTACCCTTATATCGATTTTGGAGACAAAAACGTAAAATTTTGCGATGAAGAATTTGTGCTTGATATAAAGTTGTTCGCTTACATTTAAAACGAAAAAGCAAAATGCCTTTGTATATTTACAAGCGTATTTTTATTTACATGGAAGAACAAGCATTATTGCCGAACCTTTTTAGAACGGAGTATCAGAAAATTGTTTCTGTACTCTGTTATCTCTTTGGCATACAGCATATTGAAATTGCGGAAGATATTGTGAGCGACACTTTCCTGTCAGCAACGGAAGATTGGAGTTTGAAGGGGGTACCACAAAACCCTACCGCATGGTTATATACTGTCGCAAAAAATAAAACAAAAAATTATCTGAAAAGAAGCACTCTTTTTGAACAAAAACTCGTACCCGAGATACAAAATACCACTCCCAAAACAGAAGATATAGAAATCGATCTTTCCACTAAAAATATTGCCGACAGCCAGCTGGCTATGATTTTTACAGTATGTAATCCCAGCATTTCTTACGAATCGCAGATATCCTTGGCACTGAACTTACTATGCGGATTTGGTGTACAAGAAATTGCCGACGCTTTCCTAACAAATAAAGAAGTTATTTATAAAAGGATCAATAGAGCTAAAGAAAAGCTGAAAGAAGAAAACATCAAGATTGAACAACCAAGTATATCACAGATAACCGAACGACTAGATACCGTGTTGGCTACCTTATACTTGCTTTTTTCTGAAGGTTATTATTCTACTTCACAAGATACTACCCTTCGTAAAGACCTCTGTGCAGAAGCCATGCGCTTGACATATTTACTCGTTGAAAATCAAACAACGAATAAACCGGCTGTAAATGCATTATTAGCCTTAATGTGTTTCCATTCTTCTCGCTTTGAAGCGAGAACGAATGATAACGGTGAAATGATCTTATACCAGGATCAAGATGAAACAAAATGGAACGGTGAATTGATCGAACGGGGTGCATATTACCTGAATCGGGCGTCTACTGGAAACGAATTAACGAAGTACCACTTAGAAGCCGGCATAGCCTATTGGCATACCCATAAAGAGGATTCGAATGAAAAATGGGAGAACATTCTACAACTATACAATCATTTAATCATTTTGGAATATTCACCCATTGCAGCGATGAACAGAACCTTTGCCCTAGCAAAAGCACGAGGGAAGGAGCTAGCCATTGCTGAGGCCGAGAAATTGAACTTAACAGACAATCACTTTTACTATTCGTTACTAGGAAATCTATATACTGGTCTGGATAATAAAAAAGCCTCTGCGCACTTTCAGACCGCATTAAAGTTCGCTCGTTCTGCTGGAGACAAAGCAACGATAAAGAGAAGCTTGGAGCTTGTTTCTCAAACTCATTCCTCTAAAAAATAAAATTGCCTTTGGGTCAATCCAAAGGCAATTTAAGCTTATTTCACTTCTTCAGGCGTTACAGCCATTCGAATTTCTACGTTCCCCCCTAAGTCCAAAATAGGACACCCTTTGGCTATCTCGGCAGCCTCCTCATAATCTGTAGCTCTAATAATGACCATCCCTCCTATGGATTCCTTAATTTCTGCGTAAGGTCCATCCATCACCACTTTTCCGGATTTTACAATTTTACCTTTCCCATCCCAACGCTGTAATGGCCTGGCCAGCTTGTCTTGCGCGGCAATTCCACCAAACCAATCTTGCCAACGCTTAAGCGAATTTTGTAACTGCTCCGGAGATGGTTGGTCCTCTTTTGTTGAGAAATCTCGACGGAAGATTAATAAGAACTCGTTCATGTTATTTTTTTATTAGCGTATTTAATTATGTGCCTATCCGAATTGTCCTACCTTATAATCCCCGGGGATCGTTCTAAAGCTGATATTTAATCGGTTCCACGTATTTATTGTAGAAATAGCCAGCGTTAAGTCTATCAGCTCCTCTTCAGAAAAGCTTGCGATTGCTTGCCGAAACACCTCGTCGGGCACCTCGCACGCATTTACCGCTTCCGCCCAAGCAAGCGCCGCTTGCTCGCGTTCAGTATAGTAGGGTGTTTCTCGCCACGCACTCAAACCATATAAACGTTGCTCCGTTTCTCCCGCTGCTCTTAACTCTTTTGAGTGCATATCCAAGCAGTATGCACATCCATTGATTTGCGATATCCGAAAATAAACTAATTCTAGTAAATTCTTGTCAAGGCTAGATTTCTTTAAGTAAGCCCCGATTCCAAAAAGAGCTTTAAATGCATTTTGTCCTTTTTCTTGGATGTTGATTCTTTGTTCCATTGTATTAATATTTTTGTTAAAATCTAATGACAATCAATCTTCATAGATTGGACAATTTTTTTAATTTTTTTTTTTCAGTTATCAGCTTGCCTTATTATTCTTAAATATTGGCTCTTTCATCCAGGTACTGCCCTTGGTGATTTTAGATTTTTAACAATTCGGTTTTTGGCTTACATAAAAGAGATTTCATATAGTTATCTGATGTAGTAGCAGCGAAAACAAAAGGGTCCAACATTTGGGAATGCCGAACCCTCTTGCGTACTTAATCCAACCTAAACCTATACAAATAATATCAAATGCTATACCAAAATATACACGACAGATCATTTCAGAATACTAGCTAAAGGTTAGTTTTTAAATAAACAATTTGTCCTGGACAGGGTAAATGTAAATTTGAAGTTGTTTAGAACAGCTGTAGCATAAGTGTCTTGCTTTTCGTTAAGCTTTTGCAAATGCTATTTTCTGACACAAAACAAACAATATATGAAACAGGTAAACAAACTATTCTTTCTAATTTTCGGGGTAATTACTCTTCTCGCAGCTTGTAACAAAAATGATGGTTTTGACGGTATTGATGAGGAACAAAGAAGGCAGGATTCCATTCGTAGAGCTGAATTGGTTAAAGAGCAAGCTCCGGCACTCAAAGCTTATGTAGAAAACCCTGCAAACCAATGGAACAACCCAATATTAGATAAGGCATCTGGCATCTGGTATCAGATACTTGCCCCCGGACAAGAGGATTCTTATACTTATAAATTTAATTCTTATGGCGATATAATCGCTCCGAGAATAGAAGTTAAGTATAAGGGTCAACTGCTTAACGGAACTGTATTTGATCAAACGGACGAGCAATCAACTAACAAAAAGACGTATACCATTGGTTTAGGGCAGGTCATTAGAGCATGGCAGCTTGCATTTTTACCGCAAAAAATAGACTACAATGGACAGAGTTATCCTGTACTAGGACTATCCGAAAAAGGACTGAAAAAAGGTTCCAAGATTCGTTTTGTTACACCTTCTCCTTGGGGATATGATACACAGGCCTCTAATAAAATTCCTGCGAACTCTCCTTTAGTATTTGAGGTCGAAGTCGTGAATATTAGCGATGATGCGCGATAATTCCTGTGGTTCACTGCACCGTTTAAATTACATCCCCTGTACTAGTTAAGGGGATGTTTTAATATCTCTTAATGGTCTATTTTTCGGTATTTTGATCAAAATAGGCCAGACTATCTTAACCCTACCTAAGCACTGCCTTAGCCCTTCTTAAGTACTAGGAAAAAAAAACAAAACTATCGGTCTGTTTTTCGGTACCCTTAATAGGCTTTCAACTGTTTTGTTTAGTTGGGCTTAGGCCGTACAGCGATAACCTGTATCCCGCTGTTAACCGCTGTAGCTTTTCGAGGAAAGTTTTGTATAATAGCCAAATAGATAATAAGACAATGGAAATACTTATCAATGCTATTAAATCGTTTATCAGACTTTCTACTGAAGAAGAAAAGCTTATCCCAACGCTGTTTCGGGAAATGGAGCTCAAGCCAGGAGAATATCTTTTAGAAGAGGGGAAGGTATGCAAATTTGTTGCTTTTGTGGCAAAGGGCTTATTGCGTTTCTATTCGAATGACGACGGTGAAGAAAAAACTGGGTACTTTAGTAGTGAGGGAGATTTTTTATCCTATTATCCTAGCTTTCTGACCCAAAGCCCTGCAGACAAGTACATACAAGCCCTTGAGCCAACAAAATTATATGTGATCGATTATAATCACCTGCAGCAGCTCTATAAAAATGTTCAAGAAGGAGAACGATTTGGTAGGCTTGCCATAGAACAGGTGTATTTATCGGCGATCAGGCAGCTTGACTCCTTTTATACCGATCCGCCGGAAAAAAGGTATCAACAATTTCTCAACAGCTATCCCACACTGGTGCAAAGAATACCGCAATATTATATAGCTTCTTACGTAGGTATAAAACCGCCATCACTTTCCCGTATCCGTAAAAGGCTCGCAAAAAAACATTAATTAACCTGGGTGAACGAGATTGGCTTCTAAGTGCAAGATATTTGTGATATAAATTTTATAACACAAAAAAGCAATGAAACAACACGAATTTATCTGGGGACCACGTTCCCTTTCTTTCTGGATGGCAGCTCTTATCTCAATTGGAATAACTTTTATTGGTATCCGTTATTCCCTTTCTCCTATCAATAGCTCAAGGGATTTTGGCCTATCGCTACCCAATGATAACACAGCATTATATGGCAGTATTAAGGGCATCCGTGATATCTTTTCGGGACTAACGTTAGCCTACCTTTTATATGCTAGAGAATTGCGAGCCACCCTATTTATTTTTCTGTTCGCCACCTTTATTCCAATAGTGGACGCTTACGTTGTCTATCAGGCAAATGGCTTTAACAATATGCCAGCATTCTTGATACATAGCTGTACTGCACTTTACGCAGTGATTACCGTCGTCTTGTTACGTAATGATAGCCAAAAGTGATTATATCAGGGTTTATAGTTCTTGACTTTAGCCTCTTACTCCTTTGCACTTTAAATGACAAAATATGTCAGTAATTGATTTTATAACCGTTCGTTTTGCGAATCGGCTTTTTTTGGTGTGTGCCCAATAAAGTCCATTATCTTTTCGAGCACCAATTTTTGTTGTGTTTCCCGACTGATACCTGCGCGGCTGTCGCCCAGCTGGAAACCATAATAACCAAATTGCGAATGGTTCGCGCCATCTATCGTGGTAAATTGCGTACTATCCGGCAGCATCGTCTTATTGGCCATCACATCCTTTAAATTAGCCACACCATCCACGCTTCCGCTAATTTTTAAAATAGGTATTGTTAAAGCCGACATATCAATATCTCGCGGATGTGTCGTACCCATTAGGACAAGTTTACTGATATAACTGGGATTTTCAAACACAAACTGTGCTGCCATTTTTGCGCCCTGTGAATGGCCCGCAAGTATATATTCTTTTGTATAATCCTTAAAAAGGCCAAGCTCCTCTGGTTTATTATACCCCAAATTAGCCATACGCCAAGGCATTTTAAAAAGATACACTTGTAAGCCCTGAATTGCTATGGCTCTACAAAGGGGCGCATAGGCCTTTGGATCTACCATTGCTCCCGGATAAAAAATCAACACCTTCGTATACGTTTTGTTAGGCGTAAAACTTATCACATCTGCTGTGTTTGATACCGCCACCTGTTTATCACTCACCAAAGTATTGGCAGGAAGATCTTTTGCCTGATAGGAATAAACCATCCAGCCAATGAATATTAATCCTAAACATATCCAAATGGTTCGAAATACTTTCCAGAAACTCCTTTTGTGTGCTTTACCTGTCATTTGCTTATTATTTAGCTAATTGTACATTGCCCTCTATTTTACGTTTTTTACCCTAAAAAAATTACAAAATACGAAAAGAAAATGGCAAGTTCCGTTAGATGACCCATATCAAGAACGCTCCTTGAGAGATACTTCAGGAATCATCTAACGGCCTATCGACAAATAATACAAAGCAAAAAAGAAAAGCGGATAAGACGATAAAAATGACATCATAAACGTATTGAGCCCCATAATAAATGCCATTGCCAAATGAAAAGCCACCCCCATCACAAGCCAACTAAATGAGAGAGGTACAGCAACAAGAAAAATAATCGGAAAAGTAAGTTCCCATAACACAATCGTCCAGCAGGTGAGACACGATAGGTAGCGATTTTTCATTAAAAACCCCAGCGACGGCTGCCCGTAAATTTTTGTAGCCAGCACATGTTGAATGGCCCTTCCAGACCGCCAAGTCTTAGATTTAATTTTATAATAACCCGAGATAAAATAAGACAGGCTAATCTGCGCAATAATAAATGCAATACCCACAAACCGCAAAGATAATGTTGGTCCAATAAGGTAATAAGCGGTCAGTCCGAATAAGAGTACAGTGAGTGATTCATCAGCGCCGTCCTTACCCTGAAAATGGCGGATATTGAGCAGGCAAGATATACCAGATAATAAAGCAAGGCAGCTTCCTAAATAAGCACTCTTTCCCATGCAGGCAAAAGCTAAAGCTATCAGTAAAAGCCTCGTACCAATTAACAAACCGAAACCATTTTTATCAAACAGGCGATTTAACACGCCGAGGCTCCATCCGCGGTATATCCAACCGGGTCTACTTTGGGTTACGCTCCAAGCAAAAAAAGTTTCCTCACTAAATTTCCCTCTTTTCCAACTGAAAAGGTATTCAATGCTCATAAAAAAAGCAGTACACAATACCATCGCCGTTGTAATCCATACGGCTTTTTCTTCCGATATAAATATATTCCACATAATATCTTTTAAAAATTAAGTTAACAGATGACTATTCGAGATAAAAGCGATAGACAGCCGCCCCTCATCTTCTATTGGCACGATCCTGCCTATCGCAAATTGCACATACTCCCCTATATCATTGGTGCATAAATGATTTACATGGTTTAGTAAAAGCAGGTAAGGCATGGAGTAAACCAGTTCATCTTGCTTGGTTGAAGATGTGCTTACCAACATCTGACAAAGATCAAACAAAGATTTTCGGTCTCTTCTATTCGGATTCCAAAGAAAAGCGTACCATTTGCGACCTTGTCCAAAACTCACACTTCGCCAACAAGAGTCACTATGCTCGGAGAATACTCTATAATAAAGGTAGTAATCCGTTTTATTAGGTTCCGGAGCAAAGAAATTCCAGGTAGGAACAAGCTGTAAGCCATCTTTTGCAATGATCCAATCCTGCGCAAAAGAGAAGTATTTAAGAACCGAGAATAAGAACCAGCAACCTAACATGCCTGCCAGTACCAAAGCCATGTAATCGTTCATCTGTGTACCTATTATCTTATACGCATATTTTTCTGAATAGCCTTCTGCCGGATGTTTACCAGTTGTTTTACCGAAATCATTCTGCCCGCATCCAACTGCGGATTTATCACCTCTTCACCTATCTTACCAAAATGCCCCGCACAATTACCTACGGCAGTACCAACCGTTGCTACCAGTACACCAACAGTGACTGTTGCCACCAATGCCGCAGGTGTACACATCACTTCGCCTCCCACCTTACCAAAGTGCATACCTGCCGATTCTTTAGGAATTCTAATTGCCTGAAGCTCTAATCTAGACAAGTTTGGTTGGTGTAGCACCACCATAACTTTCGGAGTGGGCTGATCCTCTTTTTTAGACAAAATGGTGGTCCTAAACCTCTCCGGCTCAAATTCACCACCTGTGAAGGAGAAAAATACCCTTGTTATGTCTACCCCATTTACCGTAAACAGGTTTACAGCAATATTCTTGGTGTCATAATTAAGGTCCACATAAGTTGGTGCTGCACCAAGTTTTTGTAGCGCCTCCCTGCTGGATACCTTTTTTAATCTGCTTATACTACGTTTGTTTCGCGTTACGATTTCATTGATTTGCCCAGCATCTTGCGATTTTACCGCATGTTCCAGTTCGTCAAATAGGCTTGATGTAGGGTCGGCCATGATAACAGCTCCACTACCAGGAGGTAATAATTCTGTGGCAGCACCACTTAACGTGTATACATTTGGCGTTTGGACCGACTCGATTCTTGTTGCCCGTTCATTTCGAAGGGATTTCTGTAATGTTTCCATAATGATTCAATTTTATTATTAGTTACATCATTAGTCGGAAGGGAAGATCAGAAGGGAAACAAATTAGAAAAATTAATTTCCGCGTAAGTTTCAGACTACTTATTTGGTATCATTTAACATTCTTTTTGTTACTTAAATATTTACGAATCGGGATATCATAGATAACCATTACTAGATAGGCTAGACCGAACAAAAGAACCGTTCCGGCCGTTATGATGAAAAATAATTGAAGCGTGCCTACTTTGTGATTATTGTAATAATTTCCAAACATCCAGATTACGGGAATGTGAGTCATATACAGTGGGTAAGATATCTTCCCTAAAAAGACACACAGCTTTTTAAAACCCTTGGTTAAAACCGCTCCCGCTCCGGCCGCGATAAGTAGTGGAAAATAAAACAATACGATTAACGATTCTACCAGCCAGTTCCATTTAAAATACGGTACAATAAACGTAAGAAATAATAATACAGATAGGCCGATAAACCCCAGTCTTGTTTTAATAATCCAATTAAAACGGTAAACCAGCAGGCCCGCTAAAAATGAATAAGAAATGCGTGCGCAGCCATCCCAAAAGCTATTGCCATCCCATCCACCAATCAACGTTCCTGCACGATAACTAACGAAGCAAAGGGCACCGGCTGAAAGTATTAACATAAAAAGCAAATAACGCCGTCTCATTTTATAGAGAATAAGAACGTAAACAACATTAGCTACATACTCAAAAAACAACGACCAAGAGGGTGTGTTGAAACCGAATAGGCCGAAACCACGTTCGGCCATTACAGGAAAAGGAATAAGAAAAATAGAACTAAGGAATATAAGAACAAGTTTTCCGGTAGTGTAATGCGCCTGCTGGTCGGAAAATGGATCGACGAGGAAACCTAACAGTCCGAATATAGAACCAAGAATAACCAAAGGATGAAGCCTTATTAATCTTGCTTTAAAGAACTTCCAAACGCCAATTTTTTCAACCCGGTCATCATAGGCGTATCCAATAACAAATCCAGATAAACAGAAAAAAAAGTCGACTGCCAAAAAACCATGGCCGAGGAAATTCTTACTATAGTCTAGATAAACAAATTCCAAAAAATGAAAAACGACAATAGATACTGCAGCAACACCTCGTAATCCATCCAGCACTTCATAATGTGGCTTACTTTGCAATTCAAGAACGGGAATTTGTTTCATAATTGTTTTCTATGGCTAGATTACATAATTACTTTAATTTTATAACAGAACACTAATAGATATTAGCATTGTATTCAGTTAAATTGGTATAATCACTCATTTAAATAAAATGAAGGACATTAATATCGTCTTAAAAAGCACTAAAACACCCTATTATTCTCAAAAATTAGAAAAATATACTTTATATTTTTTATCTTGTCGTCATCATCATTGATGAGGGTGGCTTAGTAATTAAATTTAGTTCTGATTGCAAAAATAACAAAGAGTCAAGAACGTATTCCCTTTCTCCAAGGTGCTCGTACGTTTTTTTACAAGAAAAATAGACAGTAAAACATAGCGCTCATTCAATTTGCATAGATATTAACATGACACACTCCGTTATCACTTATACGTCAATATCCCGATACATCCTTATTTTCTATCTTCTGTTCATCGCAACTTGTGCCAAGGGGCAACTACGAAAAGAAGGTTGGATAAAACGCTATGTTAACTCCGTCATTAACGACACAACAGGTACCGAAAAGGCTACTCTAACGATCTACCCAACTTTTGCCACGGCCCCCGAAACCGGTGTAGAATTAGGCGCCTCCATTATGAAACTATTTTATGCCAATCGCGATACCCTTAACCGCTTGAGCGAATTGCAGGCCTTCTCATTCTTTACCTTTAAAGGACAATATGGCCTTATCCTGGAAAATGCGATTTATGGAGATCAAGACAAATGGTTTTTTTTGGGTGAAGCGAAAATACAACAATTTCCTCTTTCATATTATGGGATAGGGCCAAACTCACCGAAAGATCACCCGGCATTGGTAAATTCTTTCAATGTACTATTCCGTCAGCGGGTACTTCGAAAGCTTCGAAAAAACTTTTTCCTTGGACCGGAGATTGACTATCAACTGGTGTCGGGTGTTCAGTTTGAACAACCGGAAGAAGGTAATCCGCATTACATACCGCTTGGAGCGGATGGAACAAGCAACCTTGGTTTAGGCCTGGCCCTTGTATACGATGATCGCCATAATGTGCTGAACGTACGTGAAGGCCGGTTCGGTGAGATTGCTTATCTGCGCTATATTGATGACTTCGGCAGTGAATATAGCTTCGGTAGCGTTAATGTCGATCTTCGTTCTTATCATCCAATCGGGAAAAGGAATGTATTAGCTTGGCAGATCAAGGGCAATTTTCTTCATGGTGAGGTACCCTTCAACCAATTGGCGCAATTAGGTGGTGATCGCTTAATGCGTGGATACTACCAGGGTCGATTCCGTGATAAACATGCCATCGCTGCTCAAGTGGAGTACCGCATCCTTCCCTTTGCATTCAGTAAAAGGCTTGGCGCAGCCATTTTTGCGGCCGCAGGAGTCGTTGCTCCCGAATTTAATGCCTTTGAAGCCCGCAATATAAAGGGAACCGCAGGATTAGGCTTAAGATATCTACTTTTTCCGAAAAAGGATATCTATATCCGCTTTGACGTGGGCTTCACAAAAGAAGGTGCCAATTTTTATATCTTCAATGGAGAAGCTTATTAGAGGCTTTCCTGATATCATATCTCAAAATTATCGGCTTCAATAGGCAAGCGCTTGCCTTTTTTATCGATATAAAACCATTTTCCGTTGCTAGATACCGGCACGGGGAAGATATCAGCAGGGTCATGATAAGTGTTAAAATTAAGATTCTTCAGTCCTATGTTATCGAACTGCACAGGAATCAGGATACGCCCTTTCAAATCGGCCACACCAAATTGCTTGTCTTTTTCCAGCAAAAGGAACTTTTCATCGTTAATCAATAAAATAGTGCTATACTCCGGCTGTAAAAGTATTTTTCCAGAAGCGTCCGCCAAACCAGTATTTACTGTTCCGGTTTTTCCATCTTCTTTAAAAAGCAAGATATTATTGCCAATAAACATATCGGAAAACTCCCAGTAATTATAATTGGGTGCCACGTATCCGTCAAGAATGGATTTTCCCTGTTTATTTATAAAATCAATTTTTTGCACTTGTGTTTCCCCACTAAATCCGTTATCGCTAGTTGCAACCAATGCAATGCCCATAGCTTGAAAATCAGACGCCAGACCATAGCTTGAAACACCAAGTTCTTTACCCTCCTCATCTATAAAGCCATATTTACCGTCTTTCAATATCCGTGCAAAGCCATTTCTGAAGGGGAAAAGCACGGGGTGCTCGCTTACCTGAGGCGCATCCCCCCGCATACTAAATTGTCGAACGTCTACCACTTTTTTCAAAACAATACCCTTATACATATCGAAGAGCTGCCCTGTTACACCATCTGATGACACCAGTAGCAATCGCGAAGAACCTGTTTGCCAAATATGTGGATAAAGAAGAGTTTGCTTATGCTGGTTCTCTGTATCAAAAAGCGTGAAAGCATTCCCTTCTTTGTGCCCGAATAAATAGTAAGTACCACTTATACTATCTTTCGTACTAAATGACTGCTCCATCACCTTATTTCCTTGTAAATCGCGAAGGTCATATTCAGGGGCATCATAGGACCCTTTACGACAGATCACATATTGCTGATGACTCCCTATAATTTCGACATATGTATCGTATTCAATCGGTATTACCTCCTTTTGTAGTTGTATATTATAAACACCTATTTTTTCATCTTTTCCCACTTGTACCAAGGGATAAGGCAGCTCTTTTAAGAATACATACTGGTCGTAAAGAGGGGGAAGCAACAAATTGCCCTGTAAATCAAATAGCGTAATAATGCCCTGCTTTTTCGCAACAATCAAATCATGGATTTTACTTTCAGATCTAGAATCCGCCTCCACTTCATAAAATTCGGGTGGATAATACTTCTCTTCTTCTGCAAAGAAAAGACCGTAATACGCTTTTTCTTTTATTTTAAAGATCTCCAATCCATTGCTCCCACTAGAATAAAAATAATCGTTCACATGGCTAATTTCCACATTTTCCAGCTTTAGCAATGCGCTATGCTCCTTATTAAATAAAATGCTCTGATTCCCCTCTTTCGTTACAAAATAATCGTCATAAACAGCTACTTCCTCATATTGAGGTGGAATAATTATTTGCCCGCTTTTATTAATCACCCCTGTTTTGCCTGCTTGTTGCACCAACAAATAATCTCCATCATAACCCAAATAAGAATTTTCATTCGGCTCTTCGATTCGTTCATATTGTGCGGGAAGTACCTGTTGTCCATCTTCTCCATAAATACCGTATCCAACCGTCAGGCCCTCTTCACTACTTTCCTTAAAAATCAATAGTCCCGATACCACCTTCGGGTAAGCGCTTTCTTCATCGAGCACAAATTCCCGCCTAGTAGGAATATGCACAATTAGCTTTTTGCCATTTTTAGAAAACGACTGCACCCAATTATCACTGCGCATGCCAACGTGCTCATGCTCATATTCGAACGGTAGCAATTCTTTTCCTTCCCAACTAATGATCCCCCACTTACCGTTACGTTTTGCATAAAGGTATGACGGTTTCAAACCACAACCACCACAATAATCGAAAGCCTCATATTGTGGTTGGAGAATGAGCTTTTGCTCTCTCAAGCTATAAAGACCCCAGCTACCTTTTTGTTTCACATCAAAATGATTACCATCTAAATAACCGATATCTTCAAAAAATGGGAGTATATTTTCTCCGTTCAAGTAAAAGCTCTGCTCTTTGCCTTTTGTCAGTTTCCAATAGTCAATATTTGAGATATCTATCTCATCGTATAGCGCCTGCAACAACACCGTCCCATCGGGTGCCATTACACCCCACTTCCCATCTTTAACAAAGCGAATTACGCTTTTGGGAAGTCCTTCATTTTTATCCTTTTCCGCCTTATAATCCTGTATATTGTACACGTCTCCTAAGCGTATGGCCGACTGCGGATCGAGCATGTCGAAAGATCTTTCGCCTTTCGTGTTAATGTAATATTGTTTTCCATCCTGAATCACCCTGGCATAACCCTGATTAAAGCTAGTAATCAAATTTTTGTATGCGTATCCTTCATCTGCCTGAACAATGCCCAACTGCGCTTGCGCAAAACCCCAAGAACACAGCAACACGGCGATCAATATAGTACATTCTTTTTTCATGCTAATAACTAACTTTTCGCTTTGCTCTTGCCGGATAAGGTTTGCCTTCTTTGTTTATAAGCTTATACCACTCTCCTTCCTTCACCAATAAGGGCCAGGTTTCCTCTTCTCCATTATAGTTGACCGACAATTCGTCATAAATAACAGGGACAACAATATGACCATCTTTCTCTGCTAGTCCCTTCTTCCCATTTTTCGTTATCTCCATATACTTTTTGGAGCCATTGATGGAAATAAATTCATATTCAAGGGGTAGCAAAAACACACCCTCCCAAGTCATTAACCCATATAGTCTCCCTTTTTGTACCATTAATATATCCGGATTGTCATACACTTCTTCTACTCTATCCAGCTCAGTCGGAATCACCTCCTTACCCGCTGTATCGATCATCCCATACAGATCGTGATTATCTTTCTTTTTTAATACAAAGGCTCTATTTTTATAAAAACTACCTACAATATCGTAACCCTCAAAACGTTTTTCTCTTCCCTTTTTATCAATAAAGAGATTATCTTCATCTGCACCCACTTTAAACAAACCACTTTCAAAGGGTGCCGTCTCCAAATTCTTATTGAGCGGCAAATCATAACTTCCCAAAAGCATGTTATTTCTCCAATTCGGTTTTTCATACACCGTCTTACCACTGAGATCCACCACTTTCAGTACCCTTTCCTCTCCTTCTAATAAAAGGAGGCTATCAGTAAGTAGATAATAAGAATTGATACTTCCATTATATGCACTTACGCACTCACCCTTACTATCATAAAGAGCCGTTTCCATTGAATAAGTATTCCGATTAGTCTTTCTACGTACTTGTAGGTAGCGGTCTTTTTTCCATTTTATCTCCTGATCGGCCATTGGAATGATAAACTTTTTTAGTGCTAGATCAAACAAGCCTATTTTTTGGCCTTCGTACATCGGAATGAACCTGTCATTAAGTGTATCTTCCTTCCTCCTATCATAATGAAAACTATCATCGTATTGTCCCGACTGGTAATGATATTTAATGGGCAACAGCTCCTTTCCATGCACATCGAATAAGCCGTATAAGCTATCGATAAACACCTTAAAATACGCAGTCTTATTTGCATAAAAGATCTCCGCTGCAGTATAATTTTGAATGGGCACAATAGGCTGGGATGCCCAATCAAATATGCCGACCTTGTTTTCTTTCTTTACCACTATGTAATAGGGAAGAGCGGCAATTTTTGCCTCCTCTGCCCTTTGCTCCAATAAGCCTTTTGTTGGTTTGGCACCATATGCCATGGGTGGCGATACAGCAGCATTTTCTGCGTATACGCGCTGGCCAGCCACATTTTGGAACTCGATATCATCATATTGTGTCGGAAGCATTTGCTTGCCCTTCGCATCTACCACACCCAAACGTGCTCCCTGCTCTACAATGGATAGACCTTTAACAAAATTATCTATTCTGGTATAGTGAGCAGGTAATACCCATTTTCCTTGTAGGTCGATTGCCCCAAACTGATCGCCTTCTTTAACCTTGATCAGATCAACATTCCCCAGAGATTCCAACGCCTCAAATTGGGCGGGAACCTCCGTCTTACCAGCGCTGTTTATAATACCATAACGCCCGTTTTCCGAATATTCTATATAAGAAGCCGAATGCGTAAACAGATTTCGTAGAAAAGGGTATTGGGGTGGAATAATAATCGTTCCATCAGCTTTCGCCAAGCCTTCATTTTCTCCTTTATAAATAGTAACGGCCTCCTTTATAAGATAACTTTTGCTAACCCTATCGTAAATAGGATCCTGTAATAACTTACCGTTTTTTGCCGAAATCCAACCCCACTTCCCTTCTTGCTGAACTCCTATCAGTTCTTTATTAATCACCTCAACGGCTTGGTATTGAGGTTGACTAACCACACGCCCTTCTACATCAATGATGCCGTATTTACCTTGTTTTTTTGTGATTACAAATTCGTAATCATAGGGGATGCCCTTGTACCACTGGCCCTGATATTCATCTTTAAGTTCAATATCATCGTACTCAAACGCCGCCAGAAGCCTGCCGTTGCTATGTACAACGCCATAGACACCATCTTTGATTACACACATCATATTTCCTGTAGAACTGTCTATTTTATCAACAAGAAGATCAGCTCCGGGCATATAAAGGTGGCTTTTTCCTGCTAGCTTGACCGCTACAAATGGGTGATCATGGGAAGAAAAGCCCATAGCATCAAATTCCTTTAGGCTTTGTGTAAATCCAAGCTGAAAACAGAATAAGGAAAATATCGTAATGGTCTTTTTTTTCATAAAACAAAGGACAAACACGAGTGATCTTGATAGGCATCACTATAATTTTGTCAAATGTAAAAACGAAAACCCTTTCAAAAAATCCCTGTTTTCGGTGAATTTATAATCGGTTACCCACATTACTTAACTAGGCGTTTGTACAATAAATCAACTAAACGTATCCTATTATTGCCGCCAAGCCCTATTTTTCAGATAGTCGTTTAAAAATGCGTTTTCCTATATCACTGTTTTGCATAAAGCCAATAAAATCACGAGCCCCTACTCCATAGCTGTATACCGGTATGGGTGCCCCTGTATGATCGTTCGTAATAAATTCACCCAACACAAAACCCTTTTTATAATCTCCATCAACCAATACCAATCCACCCGTTTCATGATCGGAGGTAACAACAATCAACGTGCCCTCATGCGTATCGGCATATTGTAGCGCTTTCCCTAACAGCTTATCAAAACTCAAATACTCCTCTATACATTGGGTAATTTTATTACTATGGCCTCCACCATCGATTTTAGCTCCTTCTACCATCATAAAGAATTCATCACTTCCTTTGTCCATCCGGCGAAGCGCTATCTCGAAAGCGTCTTCCAACATGTGGTAATTCACGGCCGGATCATCCTGTGCAAAACAGATGACCTGCTTATCCATCGGTATGGCTTCGATTTCACGCAGATTATCTCGAATAACTACTCCCTTTTCAATTAATTGCTGTTTCAGTTTTGAACTATCTGCCGCTAAAGCAGGATGACTGCCACCGATGAAGAGTTTTACAGGACTGTTCATCACATCATTAGCGATAGCCACCGCGTGGTCGCGCTCACTTTGATGCGCGTAGAACGAAGAAGGTGTTGCGCCCGTAAGCCGATCATTGGTAAGGAGTGCGCTTGGTATGTTCAAATCGATCAGCCTTTCGGGTAAATTCGGCAACGCTTTACCCGTACTATCGTTGCCAATATACCGGTTCCGTGTTTTTTCTCCTGTAGCAAAAGCTGTAGCGCCCGCCGCAGAATCGGTGTTATAGTCATCTGCCGGCGCCGTATTCTGAAAGCCGATGTGCCTAAACTGTGTCATATTCAGCTGTCCTCCATTGATCGTTGCTGCGGCCCACTGCTGATTAAAACCTGCTCCATCGCTGATGAGTAAAATCACCTTTTTCACCTTTCCTTCTATGCCATCGTACTTATATGTGGGACGGTACGCTTCGTGCGCACTTTTCCTTGTATAACTATTGGAGGCGTATTTATTCAAAAAGGTTGCCAGCGCATTCGGTGAGTCGGTATTTAGATAGTCTACACCCAATTTAATAAAGGCCTGCCAGGCAGTTTTCGTATCTGGGCATCCCCAAAAGCGCACCGGTTTACCGAGGTGGTGGACCGAGTCGACAAAAGCCTTTACCTCTTGATGCTCAGCTGCTGTGATCCTTCCCAATCCGTTCCAGACACTGAAGTCCTGAAAGGGGGCACTATAAATCGCAATCCTCCGCTGCTGCTCATCGCTATAGTTCACGTTGCGACGCCCATCAAAGAAAAATATCGAATCAAACTCCCGAAAGTGATCAGGCCGGGGCATATTCCCACTGATGATCAAACGCACCGCATCTGAGTTTTTATTAACGTTAAAATAATCTCTTATGGGCTTCAACTGTTTTTCCAAGGCCCTTAAAGTAGGTTCTCCCGCTGTTTTCAGGTCTATCAAAAATTGAAGCTTCCCTCCATCAGGATATACTTTATTTTTTTGTAGGGCCAATTGTGCTAACAAAGGCTTTAGATACAGATTCTGAATGGTGTGCCCTGGTTTAATTTCTTTTTCTTCATGCGCAACATAAAGTGAATCATTCTTTAGAAATACATCAATTTCAATAGATGCAAAACGATTTGCATATGCTGTATAGAAGGGCTGCGGCTGTAAATAATCGTTGTGCGAATGCGCATTCCTATTCACTGTGTATTGTTGCGCATGTGTGAGCAGCCCAGTGTTCACTAGGCTGCATAGTAATATCCACGTTCTTATATTCATTTGTTCTATTATGGTTGAAACCAAACTTTTGTATTATGAGTAGGCATGGTGCCTCCCATATGTTCATTTACCCATTTCACTAAATTGGGATTATTCTGTTCGTTATCAGAATAGACATACCGTACAGGAATGGGGGAAAGTACGGAAGGTCCCGGCTTTAGCAGCGGGAAACCGGTACGTCTCCAAGAGGCCCATGCCTCATAACCATTCAAAAAGGCATCTATCCATTGCTGCTGCGCAATCTGCTCCAATGCCGTTTCTTCGCGAAGGGCTATATCGGTACGCGCTAAAAAGGTTGCCGCCTCGCCCTGATTAATATAGGGAGTCTCTTCATTCGATGCTTGAGACACTTGTGGCCATTTTGCCAATGAAGCAGCCAGTCCTTCCAAATAAACGGCCGCGGCATCTCCCTGTACGCCCATATTTCGTACAATCGCTTCTGCCTTCAAGAACAAAAGTTCGCTATATGAAAAGAGAAAGGCCCTGTTTTCTTTTCTGATTCGCTTGCCTAGTACCGAAAAATCATCTTTATTCAGTCCGGTTTGCTGATAAAGCGCATTCTGTTCCAAGGAGCTCAATCCAACCGCTTGTCCACGATAAACATAAGGTGCCGCTGGGTTAGTACGCCGCGCATTGTAAGAGTTTTTTGTGGGCGCTACGTAAATCTTCAGGCGGGGATCTGCCACTTCTTGTAGTACATTTACCATCGTTTCTCCGACACGATCGTTACCGTCAAAATTAACACCACTTCCATCTGTAGGGGGGTTGAGAATGAACCAGCGATATAAATCGGCATTGTTGTTATATACCAGTGTAGCTTGATCTTCCACCTTTTCGAACACAGGATATTCTGCCGGATTATTAAAAATGCTTCGTACGGCTTCCCCAACATCTAGTTTTTGCGATTCACGCATTAAAATCCGCAGTTTAAGCGAGTTGGCAAATTTCCGCCAAGCGCTTGTATTTCCGTTATAAAGGATGTCGCGCTTAATAGTTAAAGAGGGATCTGCGTTTTTCAATAGTTGGTTTGCCTGCTCTAGATCATCAAGCATGAGCTCGTACACCTCTTGCTGCGACTGATAATTAGGAAATTCTAAACCAGCCACATCACCCTTTCCTGCTTCATTATAAGGTATATCACCGTAAGCATCGCTCATAATGGACAAAATATACACTTTACAAATCAAAGCGACTGCCTCATAATGAGGCATTTGATTCTGTTGTGCAAGTAAACGTAGCTGATTCACGTCTTTTATAAGCCTCATAGCTCCGTTCCACTCTTCACGAAAAGAAGCCCCCGTTAAATTATACCGACCATCTTCTTCACTGGTTCCACCCAAATAAGCGATATGCTGAACAAATTGTCCTGCCCTACTTCCACCGCTCGCTGTCATGGTACTCACTGCCCCGTTGATAATTGGCGGCAACAACATCTCAGGAGGCACTACCTCTGGATTGTTGGGGTTCACATTAATGGCTTCAAAATCTTTACACGATCCCAATGCGAGGAGGAGGATCGCCACCGAAAAATAGATAAACTTGTTCATCTGTTTACTTTTTGTTTTTTATTGTCAGATAGCGCTTGCCATGTTTAATCCACTCCCTGGGTAAATCCCGCAAGTGGTTAAGATAAAATCTTTAAACATGGACCGTTCTTGGCAAAAATGCTTTACTCTAAAAGTTAATATTTAATGCTGCCCCATAGCTACGTAGCGAAGGAAGCGAAAAGGCTTCCAATCCCTGAAATTGCCCATCGTAGCCGGATACTTCCGGATCTATATTTGGCACGTCCGACCATAGTACCAGATTCCGACCAACTAACGAGAAGCTCGCCTGCCTGATTGGCGTGCGTTTCAATAATTTTTCTGGCAGCCTATAAGTAATTTTTACTTCCCGTAGTTTTATGTAAGAGGCATCGAATGTGGCAATGCGGTCGTTATTATAGTAAGCACGCCAATAATTTCTTACAGTAACTTCCGTTGTATTGGGTTCTCCTGTATCGATGTTAATCCCCTCTCCAACCATTGTTCCACCGCCATTTTCATCTCTGTTCACTAAAGATTCTTTCAAAGAGCCGCTATTTATCCCCTCAATATAAGTGCGCGAGTGCACTACGCCACCCTTCTGAAACCCGAAAAGGAAACTCAGATCAAAATTACGGTACGAGAACTGATTGGTTACACCGCCTGTATAATCAGGGTTCACATTACCCAGGTAACCCCAATCCCCATTCTCTTCTTGAGGCAATCCGTTGCGATGAGAAAGATTACCGTTTTGGTAGATCAGGTAATCGCCATATAATGAACCAAAAGAACCATCACCTTTGGTATTCTCCGTACGCATTTCGAGAGAGGCCCAGCGTTCCAGCTGCCGAATACGCGTAATACCTAATCCTTCAGCCAAAGAAACCACTTTGTTCCTGTTTAAGCCGAAATTCACATTGACATTCCAGCTAAATTGGTTCGTCTTAACCGGCGTTACATCAACCATCAACTCGATCCCCTGATTTTTCATTTTTCCCACATTCATAAGCTTCGTATCATAACCAGCAGAAGGGTTCAAGGTAACGGGAATGATCAAATCCGTAGTTGTACTTCTGTAGTAGGTAAAATCAATGCCAACGCGATTATTGAAAAAGCGCGAGTCAAAACCGAATTCATGCGAACTCACTTTTTCTGGCTTTATATCTGGATTGGGATAATTATTGTTGTGTACGGCAACCGTTTCGCCGTTCCAACCTTGTGTAACTTGAAAATTAGGCATCGTCTGATAAGGCTCTAAGTCCCGGCGCACGGATGACAAACTACTACGTAGTTTCAAGTAACTTAATAGATCACCACGCCAGCCAAAAAGTTCAGAAGCGACCACACTTAGCGAGGCCGATGGATAGAAATAGGATCTATTCTGCCTAGGCAAGGCGCTCGACCAATCATTGCGCCCGGTCAGATCCAGAAAGACTGCGTCTTTGTACCCTATTTGGGCCGTTCCATATACAGAGTTGATCTTTTTCTGCTGACGAATATTTCCAGCCACAATTGGCGAAGCGTTGTTTGTCAGATTATATACATTTGGAATAGATAAACGGTCCACAATAGCGCCCAATCTTTTCGATTCCTGGCTCATTAGATTTCCTCCCACAGAAGCGTTCAAACTGAAAGCATCATTGACCTTAGTATTATATGAAAGTAAAGCATCATGATTCGTTTCCAGAAAATACACATCATCTTCCTGATAATAGCCATTAACGTACTGAGACGAAGACACGGCATGGCGCATGGTGCGCTTGTCATTGTAAAAATCACGCCCCGAGCGTACCATTAAACTTAAATTTGGCAAGAAATTATAGGTAAACTTAACATTACCATATACCCGGTCGCGGTTATTACCATTCAAGTTTTCATAGGCCACAAAATAAGGGTTATTGAGCCTGCTACTATTCAGGCCCCAAATCGGTGAGCGCTGCTGCGTGCGAAGTGAGCCATCAGCCCAGTAGTCACGCAAACTATTAACGTTTACATTTCGGGGCATATACAAGAAGATTTTCATAATAGCATCTTCATTTTTTGCCCCATAACTTGCACGGTTATCACTTCCTGAGTTCACATAGTTCATGTTTACATCCACCTTTAGTTTAGGCGTAATGGCATAACCTGTATTCACTCCTATCGCATTTCTTTTCAGATCCGTATTAGGTACTATTCCGCGCTGCGATGTATTGGTATAAGAGAATCGAAAATTCAATTTTTCATTGCTTCCGGCAATGGCTAGGTTATTAGTAAATGTCGTTCCGGTTTGCAAGAAGTCTTTCAGTTGATTAGGGTAAGCAACGAAAGGAGTAGCCATCCGCTCACCAGTATTCGGATCAATTGGTGAATCAAATTGCGGTATCAACTGGCCGTTGAGGCGTGGTCCCCAATTTTCCATCACATTGTCGTTCAGTCCACCCCCCATGCCGTCTACATAGCTATATTCTCCATCACGTCCTTGTCCGTATTCGTACTGATAATCTGGAAGCTTAAGAGGTGTTTCGGCACTGGCTTGCGAATTAAAACTCACACCAACCCCTTTGGTTCCTTTACCAGATTTTGTGGTGATTAGCACCACACCATTTGCTGCGCGCGAGCCATAAAGAGCCGCCGCATTAGGACCTTTTAGCACGGTCATGCTTTCGATATCGTTTGGATCGAGCTCCCCTGCCGCGTTTCCATAATCTACCTCTCCCTCACCAGCAGTGAAGTTAGGATTATTAAAATCCTGCCTTCCTGTATACGCCCGAGTAGATTGCTCGTTGTTATTGCTAATTGGTACGCCGTCTACTACAAACAGCGGCGAATTATTGTAATTATAACCGCTAACAAAGTTCTGTCCGCGGATCTGTATATTGGCTGACGAGCCAATACCTCCATTCGAGTTGGTAATACGTACACCGGCCACACGTCCGTTTAAAGTATTGAGCAGATTAGTTTCGTGCGATTCTTGAATGGTTTGGCCATCCACCTTTTGCTGCGAAAAACCAATCGATTTAGCCTCTCTCGATATACCTAAAGCAGTAACCACTACTTCATTCAACGGATTATTATCTTCTGTTAGGGCGATGTCGATCTGTCGCTGCCCTCCTACTTTTGCTTCATGTGAGCGATATCCCATATAGCTAAAAACTAATATACTTTGCTCTCCGGACACCTGTAAATGATATCGCCCGCCACCGTCTGTCACTGTTTTCTGACCACCGCCTTTTACCTGCACATTTACTCCAACAATCGGTGCATTCGTGTTAGCATTACGCACTTGTCCTTTCACGATCACCCCCTGCTGTGCACGGTGAAGAGAAATGGTGCCCCCTTGTTCTTCAAAGACTATCTGTTCTTGCTTAAATAAATCACTTAGTATATCCGATAGTTTACTATTTTGATAATGTACATTATTCAGTACCATATCATCCAAATGGATGTCTTCTGTAAAGGCAAAATCTACTGAGGCCTTCCGTTCTATTTCTCTCAATAGGGTGCGGACGTTCACCTTATTAAAAGAAAGCTGTATTCGCTTGTCTAGACCTTGTTCGGGTGTGTCTGCAAAAGCCGTTGAAAATGTTGCCCACACATTTACCGTCAGTATAAGCGATAGCATTGTTTGCTGTTTAAAGCACCAGCGTGTTAATTTCATTTGAGTTAATGGTTGAGATTATAAGATTGACTGTTTTTCGTCTTCCGTTGGAAGCCTCGATAAAATACTATGTTAGAAGATGGTCAAGTCTCCATTTTCCTCCTTTCTGTATTGCTTGTTCAACATACTGCAGATTACTTGCGCGGTTTGTACGGCGCTACGTTGATATTTTAACTTGAGCGTATATTGGCTTTTTAATACGATTGCATCGTGACTATGTAACCTTACTCCATAGACGTCTTGAAAAGAGAGGGCCAAATCCAAAAAGGGAGCTCGCGCTAAGCCTATATCGCCATTTAGCCATGCCCCATCGCTGCCGCCATTACGTTTCACAAATCGTTTGCCGGTCCGGTCATAGTCATATTTTTCGCCTTCTCCCAGCAAATACTCACGAGTATCGGCTGCGTCATTAATTTGCACCTTCCCTGTCTTTACTGCTACCTGCACCTTCGCTCTATGGTCATATGCCTTCACATTAAATGACGTACCCAAAACCTGCACGGAAACGTCCTTGGTTTGTATATAAAACGGACATTTAACAGCTGGTTTCACGTGAAAGAAGGCCTCTCCCTTCAACAGCACCAGCCGTTGTTTGTCACCGTATCCGGCCATAATATCCAGGGAGGAATTAGCGTTTAGCGTTATTGTGGACCCGTCCGATAGCTTCAATGTCTTACGCGCTCCAGGACCAGCGGAAAAGTGTTGCAAAGCCTGCGCAGCTTTGTGTCGCTCAGAAGTAAACAACCCGAACGGCTTCATCAACCACCACGTTCCACACAGCAATAGTACGATTGCTGCTGCCACCTTGACCAGAGGCCTGACCCAACCTAAACTCCTCTTTCGAATGGGGGATGGTGTCTGAATGTGCATGCTTAACCGACCAATGAGTCGCTCTTGGATACCTATCTTTTCTTCCATATCAGGAAGGCCTTCTATAGCTTGCTCTCCCCCCTCAAATGAATCGTACCAAGTCTCGACCAGTTGTTTTTCAATGTCAGAACATTCACCTATATAATATCTCTTTAATAAATCCTTGTAGTCGTTAAATTCCACTTTTCCGTTTTTATAAACGTATAGTGTATAAAACGGCGGTTCTCTACTTCAAGAAAAGATGGTTAAATTGTTAAGTTTTTGTAAACAGAACCGTTAGTAAAGAGTAAATAGGTAGATGGGGGTAGGCAGCTACGAGCTTACCTTTCAAACATCTTAACGCTTCGGTGTGATTATTTCGGATAGTTTGATCAGCCAATTTTAAGGCAACGGCTATTTCAGCCACGGTATAGTCTTGCATTCGCAATAGAAATACTTTGCGCATATTTTCTGGAAAGGTTTCTACTACCTCTGCGATAGTCTGCTCCAATGCGGCAACTTCCAACGTGCCGAGAATGGTATCCTCCATTTCTTCCATCCGCTCAAACAGATGTGCGTGCAGCACCTCTTCTCGTGCTTGCTGGCTTGCCCAATAAATGATTTTATATTTAAGCATCGCTTGGAGATAGCTCATTAAACCACTGTGCACCTGTATGGTTGCCCGTTTCGTCCACAGGTCAGCAAAAACATCCTGAACCATATCTTCGGCCAGCTCCCGGTTTCTTAAACGATAGTAAGCACTTTTGTAAAGACCTTCCCAATACCCCCCAAACAGTTGTTCAAAAGCAGCAGCATCATCATTCCGCATTTTATCTAGTAAGGTGGACTCGTATGTATTCAGGACAGGTTGCATGTACGTACTATTCAAACAAAGATAACGAGGCAATATTATGAAAATGTTAATCTTATTATAAGGTAAAAATTAAGGCTTCTTAGACACGATATCTCTTTCAATAAAAAACATCTCTTATTATTGAGTGCAAACTAATAATCCTAAGGCAGCAGCCTTTCTTTTTTGCTGAATCAATATCCCTTGACTAAATGAGAACGCTCAAAAAAAGCTTACTCACAAGCTTTATGTGTTGCTTGATATCTATTAAGGAGATTTTTATATTCGACTATTTCTACATTTTTTTTAACTTTAAGCTTTGAAATGTATAATAAAATGAGAAAGGAAAGTCTTCAAAATTTCTATAAAAGGACTAAACAGGCACTTCCTGAAGAATTACGGAATGGGACCTCTATGAGCCATTTTAACGTAAGACCAAGATCTTATATCCAAGGAGTCGCTCCCTATAACCGGAGAGATTATTTTAAAATATGCCTCGTATTGGGCAAGGGCGTCTACCGGGTTGGCAAGGAGGCAATCGCAGTGAATGAACCCTCCATTATTTTCTCTAACCCTGATGTAGCTGCCTCTTGGGAATCTCTATCTCCAGATCAAGGAGGGTATTATTGTCTATTTAACGAAGCTTTTATACAGAACAGTATAAAAGAAGAAGTGAAATATGGTTCCGCCCTTTTTAACAAGGGAGTCGCTCCACTATTGACATTGGATTTTTCTGATACTAAACGTTTTATGCAATACTTCACCGATATGGAACGATGGATCAATACATCTTATTCCTTTCGTTTTGACATGATAAGACATGTTATAAACTTGCTTATCTATGAAGCTGTCACACTTCAACAGCCGCCCCTACCTATCGATTCTACCAATAAAGGAACGGTGGACCGCTTAGTGAAAGCTTTTTTACACCTATTGGATCAACAGTTTCCTGTCGACTCCCCCGAGAACCCTTTACGCTTATCCACCCCATCAGACTACTCGGAGAGACTCAATATACACGTGAACCACTTGAATGCTGTCGTTAAGCGAGCTACCGGTAAAACATCGCGCCAAATGATAGCAGATCGGATCATGAAAGAGGCAAAAAAAATGTTATTACACACCGATTGGGATGCCTCCCAGATTGCCTACAGTCTCGGCTTTGAATACCCATCCCATTTTAATAAGTACTTTAAAAAACACGCTGATATGCCTCCGCTGACTTTTAGACAACTTCATTCGTAACAGTACAAATTTGATTTGTATAATAATTACTTTCTTTTAGTTAATTGTCACGTCTATCAAACACACTAATTTTGCAAAGCGTTGGCCAAATCCTACGCAAAATGAGAAGATGACGAAAATCGTAAGCAAAAAACTTAGTCCGGATAGACAAACATTCAGCACACTTTTGGCTTTTGCATTAATACCATTATCAGGTTTTGCTACAGATGTGTACATCCCATCCTTACCCGACATGGCAGATAGCCTACATACTTCTGCATCGTCTATACAAGCAACACTGGCAATCTTTCTGATTAGTTACGGCGCAACCCAACTTTTCATTGGAAGTGTTCTGGATAGTTATGGACGTTATATCCCTAATTTACTGGCATTACTGCTGTTTAGCCTAGCCAGCTTTATTATCGCAAATGCTACAAGCATAGGCATAATCTATGCTATGCGGGCTGTGCACGGTTTTGCAGTAGCTATTATTATTGTGAGTAAACGATCTTATTTTGTTGATTTGTTTTCAGGCGAGCAACTGAAACATTACACAAGCTTATTTTCCATAGTCTGGGCAACTGCTCCGATTATTGCACCATTTTTGGGAGGCTTTTTGCAGGTTGCTTTCGGTTGGCAAGCCAATTTTTATTTCCTAGGCCTCCTTGCCATAATACTGTTTGTGTTGGAACTATTTTTTAGTGGCGAAACATTGCGGATATTTGAAACATTCAGTTTCCGTAGCATCAGCAGAACTTATTGGAAAATGATCCGGACAACCGACTTTACCATGGGTATCGTTGTTTTAGGGCTAACTTATGGTGCATTGATTGTTTTTGGTATGGCAAGCCCTTTTCTTATTGAAAAGACACTCCACTATCCGGCCGTTGCGACTGGAAATATTTCACTGATATCTGGCTTGGCCGTGTTGGGCGGTGGTATGATATCTAAGCTGCTTCTCAAAAAAACATTTCAAAAAAAACTGATCATTTCAGCTGTCCTAATGATCGTTGTTGCAGTGGGTATCAGCCTGTTTACCCTAGCATTCAGCAACCTCTATACATTAATTGCATATGTTGTTATCATACATACCTCAGCAGGTTTCATTTTCAACAATATGCTTTCTTATTGTTTAATAAGATTTCCCAATAGTGCAGGAAAAGCAGGCGGTCTGGCTGGGGGAGGATTTTCAATCGTGACATCAATATTCAGCTATCTCCTCGCGGATATGATTGGTATCCAAACACAGGCTTTTCTGGGTGTTGCATATACTATTTTAGCTTTGGGCACCTTGCTTTTACTAGTCTTTACTCCATGGAAAAGCGATTACTGATGAGACTATCAATGTTGAGCTACGTCAAACAATCTTGCCTATAATATTACATCAAATATACTTGGTTGATTTTATCAATTCAACAGCTTTTCGAACGCCATACGCGCTCCACTACGAAAGTAAACCTCTCCGCAATACTGATAACCTAGTTTCTCAAAGATGCGCAGCATTCCTTTGTTATCGTAGTTGGTATCCACCTTGATGCTGTAGATTTGACGGGCAACAGCGAGCGCTTCTACCTGTTTCATTAAAATCGTTGCTGTTCCCTTTGTCTTGATATCCTGCGCAACAGCCAATCGATGTATCACTACATAATCTTGATCGCTGAGCCACCTCCCCTTAAGCGCATTATAGATGGGCTCACCGTCAAAAATGATAGCAATGTACGCCAAAATATGACTTTCTGAAAGCAAAACATATCCATACCCTTGATTAATATCATGCTGAACAACCTCAATATTGGGGTATCCATCTTGCCACTGATCGCTGCCGTCTCGTCTCCGTAATTCGATAGCCTGCTGGAGAATCTCCCAGATCCTGTTTTTATCTTCGTCCGTCGCCTTTCTTAATGTAAATTCGCTAGTCATATGTTATTGGTAAGCACGAAAATACGATTTTAGTCCCTTTTTGTTTCCTCTTTACCGTTATTTCAGTATCATCTTGCCAATATACATCATAAGCGGCCGTCTACAGCAAGTGGCAACTTATAAGATTAGATAATAGAAAACACGATGTTTTCTCCCACTTCTATTTTAGTGATTTGCCTTTTATGGATCATAGGGCCAAAAAGGCTCAATGCCTTTGGTTTAAGATAAAACACTGAAACGCGCTGCCCATCAACAGCCTTTGCTAAACGCTCAATATTTATATTTTGAACATCCGCCTTGCTAATAAAATACATTCCGCTTTTATCTTCTAATTCAACAATGTAGTCTCCCAGTCCACCCTTATCCACCTTCGTGACTACCGATTGGATATGTACCGAATTTTTTTCCGTTACATCAATAGGTTTCAGTAAATTGTAAGACAATAGAACAATACCCAATCCCACCAAACAAGCAAATACTATTTTAACCCGAGTCATAACAAGCAGCTTTAGATTTATAAAAATTACTTTATTTCAAGCTCGACAGTGCAGCCTTTTAGACACACAGCTATCTGACTGTTAGCAAGATACATAAAAAATTTAATATTACCTAATTAATATATAGCACGTTCTAGGCCCCTCTCATCTCTCACTTTTACATATTCCCCCCTTTCATACCCTGAAGCTTCGCCCCTTTCTTTACCGCTATCCTCTCGCTACTTTACCGCTAAAAGCCCGCTTTTGCTACCCAAAAGGCCAATATACTGCGGATATACCGTGACGATAGGGCGAATAGGGCCCGAAGGAAGCCCCTAAATACAAGGGATCAGTTCACCGCATTAGAAAAGAACCTTCTAAGTATCGATTCAAATGAATGATAGCACCCCTAGTACTGCACGAAATTTCCTAATAAATTTCGCGGTTATCGAAGCAAAACGTGCTGTTTGATCCATTTCAGTGAATTAATCAAACAGCACGGAAACATTTAATGCAGTTTCTCCCTCAATAAATTCATGCTCGAAGCAAAGAGCCTGTCAACCCGGTCCTTCGCTTGCAGGGCTTTTTGTTTCGCTCCTTGCGGGTCCGTTGCCAGCGACAATACGGCGGGAAGTATCCGCTTAACATCTTCTGGCTTATCGACATCGAACAGCCATTCGTCTAAGCCAATATCTTTCCACATAATACCTTTGGATGTTTGCTCTTCAAATCTGCCCACCAAAGCGGGTACCCCATTGCCAATACACATGATGGGCGAATGCATTTCAAGTCCGAATAGACCTGCTGATTGCCTATAGGTACTAATGGCTTCATCTGTAAGCCAGTAACGATCTTTCCACACCACCCTGTCTCGCACATCGGCAGGAAGCTGATCCATAATAATCTGTTTACCGAGTTTAACTTGCGTCCCATCCTCTGGACAGACCAGCACTTTCATGGACGTTTGGCGTACCACCGCTATGATCGCTTCCCGAATAGGCGCATTGTCATGCTCGCGCATCTCTTCATTGCGCGCATTCTTCCGCTCATTGAATTTCGCCTTCTTTTCTGGCAGCTCCCACCACGGGGTGTAACGTTGCCGCGGTATGGCACATAAGAACTTGCCCGGTTCTAGCCCGTGTTCCTTTAAAAATTGCATCGCTGCGACATCGTCCCTAAGATCAGCGGCAAAGGCCCCGTCAGGACCGAATTCCATGATTGGACATGTTGCGCCATGCTCTTTAGCAAAGTGAAGCGAAACAGAATCCCGGAAATAACAAAACTGCGCAGCGCTCAACAGATCAATATTACTGCTCAGAGCATTCTCCTGTGCCGGAGTGGGGGGGCCGTAAAAGCCCGGAAAGGTAATCCCATAAATGCCGTAAGGCTTACCAGTTTCCTCTTTCCATCGAGCAACATCACGAGCAGCCACCAATGAGGGCCCGGAGCCATGCAGTAGAAAATCACTTTCTTTCCAAGCCAAGGCAACATCTTCTTCGCTTTGTACAATCTTGACCTGTGGGAAGCGCTTCTGTAGCATTTCATCGACACCATTGTTCACACTCATGGGCCACAGCCGCACCTCCGCCTCCGGAAGATGTTTTTCCAGCAATGCCAGCACACCGGGAGTATGCCCAATGTCTCCTATATTGACTGTTTGCCAAGAAGACCGCAATAAAACAATTTTTCTCTTTAAGCTGCCCGAAAATAATTTGGGTGACAGCAGCATACCAGCCGTTAAGGCACTTAGGTTTTTTATATATTTTCTACGTGTTAACATATTATTTTGTTTAATGCATTTATTAATAGCCGGGATTCTGTTCCAATAAAGGATTTACATCCATATCAAGCTGTGGAATGGGTAATAGCATGTGGTAGGGCTGAATTTGGGCATTTCGGTTAAAGCTATTGTCTGCCTTAATTGCCTCTACCAATTGGTCCGTACGAATCAAGTCGAACCGCCGATGGTTCTCAAAGGTTAGCTCTAAGCGCCTTTCTAACCATACAGCTTCTTTGAACGATTGATAATCGAGCCCCGTTAAAGGCTCCAGCCCGGCCCTTTGGCGCACTTTATTAATCGCTTGGTAAGCCGCCGCCGAAGGACTACCTTCGCTTTCGTTGCTGGCCTCAGCATACATAAGCAGCACATCCGAAAAGCGTAATATTGGGAAACTAGTGCCTTCACCTCCATTCGTCGTAGCGCTTTTATCCCACAACTTTTGAAAAGACACCGCGTTTGCCGGATTCGGATCAGTCACCGATAACTGAACGGTCTTTCCTTGATGGGTATAGGAGGTGATAAAGGACACCGCTTTCCGCTGGTCGTTTTCTTGATAAAGGTTAAATAGGCCGGAAGTAACGCGTGCAATGCCGGCTCCACCACCCGGATAGATTGGCGCCGCGCGTACTCCATAACCCCTGCCAAGGCTATGTCCTCTCACGTCTGTTAGGTATTGTATTTCAAAAATGTTCTCAATGCCTCCCCTCGCCGATAAAGCAAACGCTTCAGCGAACGTTGGATATAGGTCATAAACGCCTTGATCGATCACTTCCTTTGCCTTTGCTGCTGCCTGTTGCCAAAAAGGCGAACCACTCTCGGCACCAGCTCTGGTAAGATAAACCTTAGCTAAGATCCCTTTAGCGGCGCCCTGCGTGACACGTCCTTTATCAATTGCATCATAACTAACCGGCAACACCTGCTCTGCTTCCTTGAGATCCTTTTCAATCTGCGCATATACCTCCTCTGCTGACGATCGCGGCATTTCCAGTCCATCCACCCCCGCTGTTTCGGTCGTGGTGATGGGCACTCCTCCATAAAGTCTTACTAGATTGAAGTAGGCAAGGGCACGCAAAAATTTTGCTTCAGCAATATAACGTTGCTTGAGCGCTTCATCCATCTCTATTGCCGGCAAGCGATTGATAACAATATTGCAATGATTGATACTGGTATAAGCACCCGGATAAAAGCGTATGAATCCGTTGTCGGGTGTGATATCGTAACGCCATAAGAGCGGTCGATTAGCATCACCTGTAAGAAAGGGTACTGCATCATCTGATCCCGCAAGATCGATGAAGACATCTGGATTGCTTACACTATAGTAACAAGCTCCCAATGCAGCCTTGGCATCTTCCGCCGTGTTGTAGTACGTAGCGTCTGTGAGGTTAGACTGCGGTGTGACATCTAACCGGCTCTCGCAGGCGACACAGAGTAGCAGAAAAGCACATAACATACTACCAACGCGACTATTTAAAAAGGATAATTGCTTTCTGTATTTCATGATCTGCATAATTAAAATTTAACATTAAGACCAATTAGATATGTCTTGGCTGCAGGATAAGCTCCATAGTCAATTCCTTGACTGACGGTATCGTTTCCAAACCGATTCACTTCCGGATCATAACCCGTATAGGAAGTAATGGTAAAGAGGTTCTGCCCCGTAAGATATATTCTACACTCACTTACGGAAAGTGATTGCAGCCAATGTTTAGGTAAGGTATAACCGAGTGATATATTTTTAAAACGGACATACGATCCATCTTCCACATGTAAGGTAGAAAGAAGCCTTGATCCGCCTGCCGCATTCGCCCTTGGCACTGTGTTACTCGGGCGTTCAGGTGTCCATCGGTCTAATACGCGCGTGGACTGATTATTTCCACCGGTCATATTCATCTGATCAAAGGTTCCGTAATTTAATATTTCATTGCCAAAAGTTCCCTGAATAAAAATATTCAGATCGAAACCCTTATAGCTGAAAGTATTATTTAATCCGCCAAAAGCATCTGGATTAGCATTTCCGATAATGGTTCGATCATCGTCATTGAATACGCCATCGCCATTAATATCTACATAACGTAAATCACCTGGTTTGGCGTTGGGCTGTGCAGAAGCAGCAACCTCGCCTTCGTTCTGAAAAATACCATCCGTTTGGAAACCGTAGAAATTTCCAATGGGTGTACCCACACGCATCAATATCGGACTCACATTTGTATTGTGTACCCGCGCGTCGCTACCGCTTCTGAATTCTGTTCGATTATCCAATGCAAGCACCTTATTTTTATTAAAGGTGAGGTTGAAAGCAGTCGTCCACCGGAACCCGCCTCCTTCTATATTTATGCTGTTGAGAGCTAACTCAACACCACGATTTTGAACCTTACCAATATTTTGCAACATAGACGAAAAACCCGAATTTGTTGGAACGCCCACACTAAATAACAGATCTGATGTAGTTTTCGAATAATAATCGCCCGTGAATAACAAACGATTGTTGAAAAAGCCAAGGTCAAAACCAAGGTCTAGCTGCGCATTTTTCTCCCACCGCAGGTTTGGATTAGCGATACCGGATGGCGCATTCCCCGTTAACAGTGCACCTCCCAATACATAAGACAATGGCGTAATATTAGCCAAGAAACGGTAATTATCAATTTCTTGATTGCCGGACAGTCCGTAACTTACTCGTAACTTAGCGTCCGACAAGTGCTGAAGGCCTCTCACCCACTTCTCATTTTTTAATTTCCAAGCAACGGCTCCAGATGGAAAAAACCCGAATTTATTGTTCGGCCCAAAGCGAGAAGAGCCATCACGTCGCCCAGTGAGCGTAATTAAAAAACGGTCGTCATATCCATAATTCACCCGCGCGATATATGAAATCAATCGCCATTGATTCGCCCCCGAACTAGCCGGTATAAGCGTTGAACCCGCCCCCAGATTATGATACTTTGCAAAATCATCATTAAATGTATTCGCCCTGCCGGTGACCGTTTCATAGTCAGATTGTTGATAAGTATACCCTAGCAGTGCATTAATTTGATGTACATCGGCTATTTGCTTATCATAGGTAAGCGTATTTTCGTTTAACCAGTTGATAGTTTGCGAAGAAGACACTTCCGCATTTCCTCCCAAGGTAGCACCTGCAATAACTAAACGGGAAATATAACTACTCGCTTTATTTGCCTGCAAATCGGCACCCAATGTAGTGCGGAGTTTTAGATCGTTTGTTATTTTAAATTCAGCGTAGCTATTAGCTAAAAACCGAATCAAAGACCCCTTATTGGTGAACTCCTGTGTCATAGCGTAAGGATTATCTGCACCTAAGCCGTTTAGCGGCCCTTGATTGCTAAAATAAGAGCCATCGGCGTTAAATACAGGAAAAGTGGGCGAGTAATTCAGGGCCGAAGGGATGATGCTTCCATAAGCGGTATTGCCATCTACTTCTGTACGAGCATTATTGCTGGTGGTGTGCACTCCCTGTGCAGAGAGCCCCACCTTTAAGCGGGAAGACACATCATTATCCAAGTTGGCTCGTAAGGAATATCTTTTGAAGCCTGAGCCGATTATAATCCCATCTTGCCCGTAATATCCTAGCGAGATTGCATAACGTGTTTTTTCCGATCCACCTAATACGCCAAGCTGATGATCTTGAATAGGTGCTGTACGGAAAACTTCATCCTGCCAATCCGTACCTTTTCCTAAACTAGATGGAAGTGGTCTCTCCGCGCTACTCCCATCAAAATAAGGTGACCCGCCATTATTTATATTAGCTTCATTCACAAATTCTGCGAACTCACGGGCATTCAGTAGCGGTATTTTTCGTCGTACCGATTGCTCACCGTAGTAGCCGTCGTAAGAAACAATAGAACGACCGGCCTTACCTCGCCTAGTGCTTACCAATATCACCCCGTTTGACCCTCTAGACCCGTAAATAGCGGTTGCTGAAGCATCCTTAAGCACCTCCATTGATTCGATGTCGTTAATATTAATAGAGTTAAGATTGCTTGTAGGGAACCCATCAATCACATAAAGAGGCTCGTTTCCGGCATTTACAGAACCTGTACCGCGGATGCGCACAGTAGTCGATCCACCGGGCCTTGCCGAGTTGGTCGTTACGTTAACTCCGGCCACACGGCCTTGCATAGCTCGATCGAGTGCAACGATGGGGGTAGCTTGAATATCCTTTTCAGCTACGGTAGAAACCGCACCCGTCAGATCTCCTCGTTTAACGGCACCATAACCAACTACCACCACCTCGTCTAACACCGACTCCTCTTCCTTAAGAGTGACGTTAATCTGCGTTCGACCGTTAATGGATTCTTCTTTCTTTTGATAACCGGTATAGGAAAAAACCAGCGCTCGACCGCTCTTTACAGCAATGGAGTAATAGCCCTCGCTATTAGTAACCGTGCCTATTTTCGAATTATCCTTTAAAACAACAGACACGCCTTGTAGCGCCTTGCCCAGATTATCTACCACCCGGCCTTCCACAACCAATTGTAACAGACCCTGGCCACTAATATCCTTCGCTCCTGTGTCTGACTTTTTGCTTAATCTGAGCACAATCGTTTTGTCTTCCTTTGAAATAACATCCACCATAAGCGGAGAAAAACATTGTGCCAAGACCTCTTCGATAGCCTTGTCCTTTACATCGATGTTAATTTTTGATAGCTCGCTAGAGAGATCAGCATTGTAAATAAAATCGTAGCCACTGATTTTGCCCAACTTAAACAGCACGTCTTTTAATGGCGTATTGGTAGCCTTTATCGTAACGCGCTGAGCCTTGCTCGTAGCAAAACAATGTGTAAATAAAATAGTTAGGACAAAAATGAGTTTCATTACTACGAATAATTTCAAGAAATAGCCGCTCATTGCACAGCTATTCCGTGCAGTATTTTTTTTGTACATTTGAATATTAGGTTATATGAAATATAATAGAGAATTTGACCTAATGTAAAGCGTAGCGCTAGCATACCAGAAGTGTTGACGCACTTCTGGTGTTGCTTTGCTTAGGTGTTTTATTCGGACATGATTGTAACCCTCCTTCCTTCTATTTTGTAAGAAATCTGCTCTGTAGAAGCAAAACTTTCTAACAGTTTCCGCAGGCTTTTCTTCTTTGAAAAGGTTCCGGCAAAAATTTTTCTTTTTACGTTTCCCTCATAAACCACATCAACATTATACCAACGACTAACTTTCGTCATAATATCGACAATGCTTTCATCATTAAAAATGAAGTAGCCGTTTTTCCAGGCAACTGCCTCATTTACATCACCAGAAACGACCTCTAAATTGTCGTCATTGAAATATGTTCTGGCTTCTTGCCCTGGCTGTATCAATTGTTTGTGACTTGCAGTATGCACCTGTACAGAACCTTCCAATAAAGTCGTTCTTATCATCTTATCTTCTTTATAAGCCCGAATATTAAATTTGGTGCCCAATACCTGAATGGTTTGCTTAGTCGTTGAAACGACAAAAGGAGCGTTCGCTTTAGCAGCAATCTCAAAATAGGCTTCACCAAGGAGCTCTACTACCCGTTTTTTTTCAGGAAAGCGAGATGGGAACCGAAGAGATGAGTTAGCGTTTAGCCATACGTTAGAACCATCTGGCAGTACTATCTGATATTCACCACCGAGCGGTGTTGAAATAGTATTATAAGTAGGGGTGCTGTATATGTCTGCATTCGTCTGCAAATAACTACAACTAACTTTGCCGTTGGCTGTTTTAGTGATCTGAATACCCGCTTTATCTGTGGTAGCACCGGGAGGTAAACTGTCTAGCGAGAGGACTGATCCATCAGCTAATATTAAATGGGCTTTATTTCGACCAGGTGTGATGTCTGCTTCCATAACAGCATCAAATCGTTGGCGATTGTCATTCCATATTATTCCAATACTTAGAAGCAGTGCGATAGAAGCCGCAAAGGCATAATAGCGCCTTTTATTTTGTCTTTTTTGTATGGCTATATGGGTCTTCCAACGGCCGATAGCGGGTTCAGCGTCATATTGCTGCATCTTTTCAACCGATGGCCGAACTGATTGTTCATCGGTTAACTGCTCGAAGAGCAGGCGGTTTTTGTCGGACGCTTCTCGCCATTGCCGGATTTCATACTCTTCGTCATCCGAAAGTTTTTGTTGCAGTCTTTTAGACAAAAGATAAATAATCCGCTCCTCATCAAAAGAATTGTACGTCATCTCTGGCAAATTGGTTATTAATGAATACGACAATCCATCAAAAACGTACCTATAACATTATACTTTTTTATGATAAGAAAAAATGAATGGCAGCCACAATAGGAATGTTATCCGAGAACTGTTGTTTAAGTATCTTCAAAGCCCTTACCTTATGGTTCTTAACAGTTTGCACAGACAAGGACAATTCTTTTGCTACTTCTTCATTACTTAAACCATCAATAAATTCGAGACTTATCACTTTTCTACATTGCGAGGGCAACTGATTTATGGCCCGATGAATCTCGGCTATTACCTCGGCATGCACGAGGTTGTGAAGATAATCGTGGTTTATGACATCTGCTTGCATACTAATGGATGCATACCTTTTATCCTTTCGCCCTTGTATTTTTATAAAATCGAGGCAAGCGTTTTTGGTTGCTTGATAAAGGAATGCTTTTAAGTGTTCACCATTAAGCAGTTTCTTCTTTTGTTTCCAGATCCGGAAGAAAAGACTTTCCACAACATCCTCACTTTCATCATCGCCAACATATTTGGCCGCAAAGAAGCAAAGGGCTGGATAATAGGAGCGATAAACCTCTTCAAATACAGCACAATCTCCTAAATTAATAGCACTGTCCATTTTTGGATGTTTTATAATCGATTATTGTTTATAACTGTGATTAGGTAACAACAGGAATATAGTAGACATCTTCCTAATTATAAAGGTATAAAATTGTTTTTAACTTTTCTGATGCAGGGTAAGTAAAAAATCGGTCATCAACTTCATTGTTGTCACATACCCATTGTCATATGGTTTGAGCAATTGGAAATCACCGCCTTCCCTCGTTTATTTAATTGATGAAAACGCTTTCTATAATGATGCGTTCTTCGGTGTCAACAGAACTTATAATGTCTACTCAGCCTTTCAATTTGCCCACTCCAACTAAAATTACCTAGGCTTTTTAATAGCCCTACAGCAATTTTGTGTCATTGATAACATAAAACGGATAAATCATGACACTAAAATCAGTAACAGCAATTTATTGGGTCGGAACCATATTAACTTCTATGTGGTTTGGAGCTAGTGGCTTTCTTGAAATTACAGGAAACCCGATAGTTTGGGAAATAACCCGGCAATTAGGTTATCCCCCGCACTTCATTTATGTACTCGGCATAGCCAAACTTTCGGGAATTGCCGTCCTTTTAATCCCCGGAAAATTACTTAGACTAAAAGAGTGGGTGTTTGCAGGAATATTTTTCGATATCTTCTTTGCCTTCGCTTCTAAACTGAGTGTACTCGGCTTGCCAGCCACCACCGATGCCATTATAGCGTTCATTATGGTAGCCATAACCTACGCGATGTTCAGAAAAGTATATCCCGGTTTAAATGGACATTTTTCACAAAAGTTTAATTACGCTAATAACAAGCTGTAAAACAACTTTATTTGAAAGAGAATTATATTGGGCTCCTTTCGAAACAAATCCCGGAAGGATAACTGGGCGCTTATCTTAGCTTTTCTAAATGCACTTTTAACATCCCTTACACAATACCGGGCTCATAATACATAAGGTAATTTATGCATCACCGGCTAGATTACCTTATACTCTCTGATTGAACTTAATTTATTCTCAAATACTTCTAATACTTTTTAAGGGTTAGGTGGTTGCCAAGCATTTATTTATCATTAATTTGCAGACTAGTAAACGGGTCAAACAAAGCATTGCCTCACTATCACAAAAAGCCTATTATTGTACAAAGAGAACCGGCACAATGAAAGACCTAAAAACATTCTATATTAACCGTATCGCACAGGTAACTAGCAATGAAGCCCGCTTCCATAAAAGAGCCCAACTGTTTTCGGCGGGACGACTTGCGATTGCTTTTTTCGCACTCATATGTTTGTGGAAAGCCGTAACAACGGTGTCTACTATTTGGATAAATTTAGTGCTTGTGGGTATCTTGTTATTTTTAATAGTCGTATGGCTAGATGCTAGGGCCAATAAAAAACAGCGATATTTTAACCGCTTAAAAACGATTAATGAACGAGAGAACGCCGCCCTGGGTGGTGATTTCGTTACTTTCCAAACCGGTGAGAATTATTTGGATCCTAAGCATCCTTTTACCTTTGATCTGGATATATTTGGCGCCAATGCTGTTTTTCAACTCGTGAACCGCACCTGCACACCTTCCGGTGAACTTCTTTTGGCGCAATCCCTTACTACAGGCTCCTTCGGCGAAACTACTATCATTGAACGTCAAATGGCTATAAGCGAATTAAGTACTTTAGTAGATTTTAGGCAGTCGTTTTTGGCAATAGGACAAGAAATGAAAGAAAAACCGGAGGACATCAAAGAACTAATCAGCTGGCTAAATAGCCCAATGAGTTTTGCCAACCGCTCATTCATTCGCTTATTGAGTTTTCTTCTTCCGACTATTATCCTAACGATAGTCGCTATAGTTATTGCCGGTTATCTCCGCTTTTCTTTTATTATCTTATTCGCATTGATCAATCTCGCATTTTTACAGTTTTATCATCGGCTTATTGATAAAATTCATGCGACCGTTTCTCGGAAACAGCTTTTACTGGAAAAATATGCACAGCTTTTTAAACTAATCAGTACGCAGGTATTTAAGGATACTCACCTACAGGCGATGAACACAGACAGTAAGAAGGCCACACAAGCTGTTCAAAAGCTATCGGTGATTATCGGTTTTTTTGACCAGCGTCTAAATGACCTCGTTGCATTTTTTTCAAATGGTTTCCTTTTATGCGATTTGCATTGTATTGCTGCGCTCGATAAATGGAAAAAAAATCACAAGAAGGAATTAATTCCCTGGTTGGATAGTCTCTTCAAAATAGATGAGCTAAATTCTCTGGCTAATTTTGCCTTTAATCATCCTGGTTATGTTTACCCGACTATTCAGAATTTGGTTTTTATAGAAGCGGAACAATTGGGACACCCACTTATAAAAGATCGCGCTTGTGTATTGAATGATTTTTTTTCATCGGCACAAGAAAAGGTAGTGATCTTAACCGGCGCAAACATGTCTGGAAAGAGTACATTCCTACGAAGTTTAGGAGTAAATCTAGTGCTCGCTGCTGCTGGAGCACCCGTTTTCGCCAAATCATTCTGCTTTAATTCGGCAGCCATTTACTCAAGTATGCGTGTTACGGATTCACTCGGCCAGGATACTTCTTACTTTTACGCGGAATTGAAACGTCTGGGGGAAATTATGAAAAATTTGAGAGATGGAAAAAATATGGTCATTCTTTTGGACGAGATTCTTAAAGGCACCAACTCAGCAGATAAATTACACGGATCGGTAGGACTAGTGGAAGAATTTTTGGAGCACAACTGTTTTTGTATCGTCGCCACTCATGATCTTGCACTTGGAGAACTGGAAAGGAAATACCCTGGCCGTGTGATTAATTACTGTTTTGAAAGTGAAATAACAAATGGCGAGTTATACTTTGACTACAAGATTAGAAGAGGTATCGCACAAAATAAAAATGCCTCGTTTCTTATGCGACAAAGTGGTCTAATAAAATAGAAACCTATTCTGCCAATGAACAGGTAATAGCGTTTTGTTACTTCTATGCTTTGACGAAAACCCAAAAGTTTCCACTTTTAAAAAGGAAACCATCTCTCGAGTAAGAGATGGTTTCCTTCGATCTTAGGATAAGAGATGGCTTTTATTTCCACCCTCCTCCTAAATCCCGATAAACATTGGTTACTGCATTTAGCTGTTCCTTTTTGGTTTCTATTAGCTCCAATTTAGACGCTAAGGCGTCCCGCTGGGTCATTAAAACTTCAAGGTAATCGGCTCGTGCCGACTTAAATAGATCATTGGAAATGCCAATAGATCTAGTGAGCGCCTCCACTTGTTTTGACTTTAAATCATAACGCTGCTCAAGATTATTGATTTTGGATAGTTGGGTAGAAACCTCCAAGTAGGCATTTAGAATGGTTCGCTCATAATTATACATACTCTGAAGCTGGCGGGCATTAGCACTGTTAAATTCCGCTTTAATACCCTTTTTGTTAATAAGCGGCCCTGCAATATCTCCGGCCAGAGAATAAAGGATTGATTCGGGCAATTTTACTAAATACGAGGGCTTAAAAGCCTGAAGGCCAAAAGCCGCAGAAATACCGAAGGAAGGATAAAACTCTGCACGGGCCACTTTTACATCCAACTTTGCAGCAGCTAACTCTAGCTCTGCCTTTTTGATATCCGGTCGGTTTGCCAACAACTGTGAGGGGATACCTGTATGAACTGTTGCAGGTACCGCACTTAAAAAGCTGTTTTTATCCCTTGGTATTTCCTTTGGATATCTTCCTAATAGAAAATTGATTTTATTTTCCGTTTCCTTTATTTTTTGAAGAACTTCAAATTCCAGGCTTTGCGAATTCAGCACTTCCGCCTGAAATTTCTGAACGGCCAGCTCAGTTGCCCGTGCGGCCTCTTTCTGAACTTTTAAAATTCCTAAGGCATTTTTCTGCAATTCGACGTTTTGCTTGATAATTTCCAATTGATTATCTAATGCCAATAGTTCGTAGTACGAATTAGCAACTTCGGCAATTAGGCTAGTTAGCACAAAATTTTTCCCTTCCACCGTTGCTAAATACTTGGCAACAGCTGCCTTTTTCGCATTATGTAGCTTCTTCCAAACATCTATTTCCCAGTTAGCAAAAACTGCAGCACTGTAATCCGTCAGTGGATCTGGCATTTCCTTCCCAGGTTCAATCTCCGTCGATGCATCGCCTGCACCCTGACTGGTATATCGTCCTACTTTTTCAACTCCAGCGCCGAGCCTTGCACCAACCGTTGGCGCAAGTGGGCCCTCCTTGAACCGGATATCACTCTTGGCGATTTCAATTTCCTGAAGGGTAATCATGAGCTCCTGATTGTTTTTCAACGCGGTATCGATCAGGTCTACCAAATTTTTATCTGTAAAAAAACTCCGCCACTGAATCTCCGACATCGTAGTTGTATCCCGATTGTTGTTGTAAGCATCGGGAACGGATTTGTTTTCACTTTGCTGCATGAGAGCAGGCACCTTACAGCTTGCCACAGCCAGGCAAACGCCCAGCAGGCTGATTTGCTGATATTTCCTGAATTTATGCATAATCATCAATCTCTTCTGTTAAAGGGTTTTCTTTTTCATTCTTAATAAGTACACGACCTTCTGCAATTTTGCCGAATATGTAGTATAATCCTGGTATGAGTAGCACGCCGAAAACTGTACCGAAAAGCATACCACCAGCAGCGGCAGTGCCAATTGTTCGGTTGCCAATGGCTCCTGGTCCCGACGCAAAAACCAATGGGATCAACCCCGCTATAAAAGCAAAGGAGGTCATGAGAATAGGACGGAACCTTACCATCGAACCTTCTTTTGCCGCTTGTAATACAGTTGCGCCTGCTCGATGTTGTTGAACGGCAAACTCCACAATAAGTACCGCGTTCTTGCCCAGTAAACCGATGAGCATAACCATTGCTACCTGCGCATAGATGTTGTTTTCAAGCCCCAATAATTTCAGCAACAGGAAAGCACCAAAAATTCCGGCCGGTAAGGAAAGAATAACCGCCAATGGCAGAATAAAGCTTTCATACTGTCCCGCCAGAATAAGGTAAACAAAACCAAGACAGATGAGAAAGATATAAATGGGTTGATTACCTTGGGCCACCTGGTCTTTTGAGACACCAGCCCAGTCTATGCCATAACCTCTTGGTAACGTTTTTTTCGCCACTTCATTGATAGCCTCGATTGCTTCATAGCTACTGTGCCCAGATGAAGGTGCCCCACTTATTTCAGAGGCATTGTACATATTATATCTGGTGATTTCTGAAAGCCCATATACTTTTTCCATTTTCATAAAAGCAGAGAAGGGCACCATTTCATCTCGATCATTCTTCACATACAGTTTCAAGATATCTTTAGGTAAGGCTCTGTACTGAGGTAAGGCCTGTACCATCACCTTATATGGACGGTCGTATTTGATAAAGCTGGTTTCATAATTACTTCCTACCAATGTGGAAAGTGTGTTCATGGCATTTCCAATGCTTACGCCCTTTTGCTGCGCAATTGCATTGTCAATACGCAACATGTATTGAGGGAAACTGGCACTATAAAAGCTGAATACGGAAGATAGCTCGGGACGTTTGCTCAACTCTTTTACAAACGCTGTACTCACCTCTTCCATTCTTTTATAATCGCCAGACCCTTCTTTATCCAGTAAACGCAATTCGAAACCGCCGGCTGCTCCATAACCTGGCACAGCGGGCGGCTGGAAGAACTCAATGGTGGCTCCTGTTATGTCTTTGGATTTTTCTTCTAGTTCTTCAATCACTTCACGAGCAGAGTGCTTTCGGTCTTCCCAACTCTTTAAATTTACCAGGCAAGTGCCAGAATTTGCTCCAGTACCCTCGGTAAGAATCTCATAACCTGCAAGTGACGATACGGACTGTATGCCCTCTATACCTTCTGCAATCTTTTGCAACTTCTCAGCAATTTGATTTGTCCTTTCTAATGACGAACCTGGAGGTGTTTGAATGATGGCATAGAACATCCCCTGATCATCATTCGGAATAAAACCCGAAGGAAGGCTGTTATTCAGAAACCAAGTTCCGGCACAAAATGCCATTAAAACAATAAATGTAATTGCTCTTCGGTGAACAACAAGCCCAAGAATATTTTGGTATTTTCCGGAAAGCCTGTTAAATGCATTATTAAAGCTCCCTATAAATCTATCCACTGGCGTTACCTTCTTAGGTTTTCCATGCGCATTATTTAGGATGATGGCACAAAGAGTACGTGTAAGGGTAAGGGCTACTACGCCCGAAAGGATAATAGCGGTTGCCATGGTAATGGAAAACTGCCTGTAAAATACACCAACCGGGCCCGACATGAAAGCAACCGGAATAAAAACCGATGCCATTAAAAACGTGATGGCCACGATAGCTCCGCTGATCTCCTTCATCGCTTCCTTCGTTGCTTTAAGCGCCGAAAGATGCTTCTCTTCCATTTTAGCATGAACTGCTTCGATGACTACAATGGCGTCATCTACTACCACACCGATCGCCAATACTAGTGCAAATAGTGTAATAAGGTTTAGCGTAATGCCAAAGAATTGCATAAATACAAAGGTCCCTATAAGTGATATAGGCACCGCAATTGCTGGAATCAGGGTGGAACGTAGATCGCCTAAAAATAGAAAAACCACCAGACCCACCAGAATGAACGCTTCTACCAAGGTATGGATAACCTTATCTATAGAAGCATCCAGAAACTTGGAAACGTCATAGCTAATTTCATAATCCATTCCTTTGGGAAAAGAGCTTTCTTTAATCTCTTCCAGTTTGGCTTTGACGTTGTTGATGACGTCGCTGGCATTACTTCCGTACGACTGCTTCAATACGATAGCTGCAGAGGGTTTGCCATTGAGGTTGGAATAAATATCGTACATCGAGCTCCCGAGCTCTACGTCTGCAACATCTTTCAGGTGAAGTATTTCACCATTGGGACTGGATCTTAAGATGATGCTCCCATATTCTTCTTTCGTACTAAACCGTCCAGGATATTTTAGTACATATTCAAATGCTTGAGATCTCTTACCAGAGCTTTCACCAGTTTTTCCTGGTGAAGCCTCCAAGCTTTGCTCACCTAATGCCTCCATTACCTCTTCTGCAGAAATCTTATAGGCCAACATTCGGTCGGGCTTCAACCAAATTCGCATGGCATATTCTCGGGTGCCCAAAATATCAGCCACCCCAACACCATCTACCCTTCTTAACTCTGGTAAGATGTTAATGTCAGCATAATTATAAAGAAATTTCTCGTCGGCGTGCGGATCATCACTGTGAAGGTTAACATACATAAGCATGTTAGGTTGCTCAAGTGTAATCTTCACTCCTTCTCGAACTACCAAGGGCGGTAATTTATTGACTACAGATGCCACTCGGTTTTGAACGTTCAAAGATGCTTGGTTAGGATCTGTTCCAAGCTTAAATACTACTTGAATACTAGCCTCGCCGTCATTACCTGCATCTGATGCCATATATTTCATTCCCGGCACGCCATTGATAGCTCTTTCCAAGGGAATAACAGCCGATTTTATTAGTAATTCACCATTTGCTCCAGGGTATTCTGCTGTAACATTTACCGTGGGTGGTGAAATGGAAGGAAACTGCGTTACCGGTAGTTGAACAAGAGCCAAAATACCTAGAAAGACAATAATAAGCGATAGGGATATAGAAAGGACCGGCCGCTGTATAAATTTATTAAACATGGTTTGTACTTTTAGAATTGACTATTCCGTTTTTAATCGTAAATGGGAAATAACTTCATTTGGGGCCTCGTACTCATAACTGATCTTTTCATCATCTTTTGCTTTCTGAACACCTTCAAGCAATATCTTGTCGTTTTCCGAAAGACCACTTTCTACCACGTAGAGATCTGGGATTTCACCACCGATGGTAATATTTCTTGATCTTATCACATTGTTCTTATCAACCACAAAAACATATAGCTTATCTTGAATTTCGTACGTTGCTTTCTGCGGAATAACTAATGCCTTGCTGAGAGGAACGGTCATGAGCACTTTTCCAGTTTCGCCATTCCTTAAAAGCCTATCTGGATTCTGAAACCGTGCTCGAAACGCAATATTGCCGGTCTCACTGTCGAACTCGCTTTCAACTGTCTCTACTTCACCTTTATATGGCAGCACCTGATTGTTTGCCAATAGCAGGCTTACCTTCGTATCTCCACGACCCTTCTTGTTGGTTTCATAGTCGAGATACTCCGGTTCAGACACATTAAAATAAACAAACATCTGGCTGTTATCAGAAAGGCTCGTCAGCAATTCGCCTTCGTCGATAAGGCTTCCCAACTTTAATGGGATGCGGTCAATAGTTCCATCGAAGGGGGCTCTGATTTCAGTGAAAGATAAATGTAACTTGGCAAGGGCCACCTCGGCTTTGGCCTGATCGAACTTTGCTTGGGCCATTGCTTGCTCATTTTTTGAGACCACCTCTTTATCCACCAACGTTTTCGTGTTCTGCAGCTCTATCTCTGCCGCTTTGGCTTCAGACTGTGCTTTCAGCAATTCAGCCTCATACACCTTCGGCATTATCTTAAACAATAGTTGGCCGGCTTTCACAAATTGGCCTTCATCTACATAGATATTTTGCAGATAGCCTTTTTCTTGCGCCCGGATTTCAATGTTTCTAACAGATCGTATCTGTGAGACGTATTCTTTGGTAAATGAAGTATCGATTTTTAAAGGACCGGTAACCGTATATTTACTGGCTTCCTCCTTCTTCTCTTTTTTGGACGTGCAGCTTGTATAGCCAAATAGCCCGCACAGGCCCATGAGCATTATTATTCTGTTCATGCTATTAAATATTATTAAGTGATTTGAATGATTCGGAATCTATGATTCCTTAAAGTGGGGAGCATCAGTTTACAGTGTGGACCGGAATTATTTCGGTCTACACCCAGTTACTGAAGCATTTGACATGTCAGATTCTTAATGTTCTTTGCAGGATGTATTTGTAAGAAGCCGTATAGGAAAAATGCTTACAAAATGGCAAACGTTTCTTTTGATAAGAATAGAAACAAAATAAAATAGAAGCATAAACGATGATAACGGAGCTATCACTCAACAATACGTCTTTACGGGAAAATACTTGCGTATCGTCTTCGTTTTCGATACCGAAAAACTCTTTCTCTTCAATTAAGACTGTGTTTCTTTTGATGAAGTGTTTTCCTTCGACGTTGCCTAGTTGGGCTTTTGCAGCTTTTTGGATATGCTGCGTTTGGCTGTAGTGGGTACTATTATGTCTAATCCCTGCATAAACGTTATCATGCGTTTTTAATAGCAGGGAAAAAAGGAACAATAAATAGATAACTACAACTTTCATAAGTCGGCCTCAAAATTAATATCTTACACGATAGTTATAGCGCACAGAACATCTTTTTCCGTCAGAATTTTGTCATTAATATAACTGACTAATGTGCACTTTATTGTGTCTGAAAAACTTTCTGTCAACCAACTTAAAAAAACTCCTTCCGAAAAAAGATAGAACTTGCACTAACGCTTCATCCTCTTTTCGTCTATCCTATTTAATAAAAATAGTTCCTACCTGTTCTAAAGAACAACAATGACGTTGGGTTGGGTTCTCCTGCGTTTGCTTTGCACTCTTAAAAAAGGGGAGCTTTCTCTCAAAAAACAAAGAGCCCCTCTTTACATAAATTTTACTTAATTTAAGCTCCGTTTTTGGCATTTGCAGCCTAACAGCTCCGTGTCTTTCTGCAAGATGGTACGTGAAGAAGATTTGTTTAGCTTTTATATTTTTAAATTTGTTAACCGTAGGATAAATGATTACTAGAAGAGACTTTATTGCACATACCTGTATCACTGCATCGGGAATTTTGCTAGGCAGCACAGCCTTAGCGACAGTACCAAAACCAACTTATAAAATGGGCCTGCAATTGTTCACCATTCGCGATGCGATGGCTAAAGGTCCCATTTCAACGTTGAAACAGGTGGCCTCTATTGGTTATGAAGATTCAGAAACTTATGGTTTTGATCCTAAGGCTGTTTCTTATTACGGTTTAAAAGCAAAAGATTTTTGGCAATTACTGGATGATAACGGATTAACCACCACAAGTGGCCATTATGATTTGTTCCGCTATTTAAACGTTCCTGAAACGGATCTTCTGGCTTATGTAGATCAATGTATCATAGGAGCACACATGCTTAAGCAAAAGTATATCACCTGGCCTTGGCTGGATCCTCAAGATCGAGATATTGAAAAATTTAAGCTGCTTGCCTCAAAACTGAATATCGTAGGGGAGCGAATTAAAAAAGCAGGATTGGGTTTTGCCTATCATAACCATAACTTTGAGTTTATTGATCATGATGGCAAAATCGGTTATGATATTATCATGGAAGAAACAGATCCCGACCTAGTCAAATTGCAGATAGACCTTTACTGGGTAGCGCGTGCATCGAAACTGACACCGGCGGAACTTTTTAGAAAACAACCCGGTCGTTTTGTTATGTGGCACATCAAGGATATGGACAAAATTAGCCATGACTACACTGAGCTTGGAAATGGCTCAATCGATTATACTACTATTCTTCCAGATACCGAAATAGCAGGCATGGAGTTTTATTACCTGGAGCAGGGTGGAAATTTCCGGAAGGACTCTATGCAGAGTATAGCCGAAAGTGCGGCGTTTTTTAAAAGTAATTTAAAGCCTTATTTGTAAAGATAATTTTATCAAATACACCCCTGCTGATACCTCTGTACATTATCCGTTCACTATTTTAATTGTCTTCTAAATTCACCTGGGCTCATGCCCGTTGTTTTAGAAAACAATCTGGTAAAAGAAGAAATATCTTGATAGCCAATTTTATAACATATTTCTGAAATGCTTAGGCTGGTTTCTTCTAACAAAGTGATTGCCATATCAATTCGTTTTTGTTGTATCCATTTTCCTGGAGACATTGCTAACTCATCCTGAAATTTTCTGGACAATGTTCGCGGCGTGATGCCTAAGTAATCAGCCATGTTTTGAGGGCTTAGTTGATCGACCTCTTGCTTTAAAAATCCATTCAATTTGCTCTCAAAATTATTATTTGGAACCTCTAAAGGAAACTCATAAGGACTCTGAAATTGTCTGGCAGGCGGAAAAACCAACAACTTCCGCACGATCCTTTCTTCCTCAGAAAAACCCAAATCGGAAAGAAGCGTAGTAATTAGTTCTAAACCCGAAAGCCCTCCTCCACAAGTATAAATATGGCCATCACGCACCAATATTTTTGCGGTTTCCCATTTTACTTTAGGAAATAGACCGCTTATTTCCTTTTTAAGCCACCAAGAAATCGTTGCCCTTCTTCCGTTAAGCAAGCCAAATGAAGCTAAATGGAAAGCTGCTCCACACGTAGCCGCAATTACAGCGCCTTGCTCCTGTGCCTTTCTAAGTAATGAGCTCGTTTCATCTATTTCCTTCTTCATCGATCTGGAGATAGGATGTATTACCTTTCTTAATCCTGTAAGTAGGATTAACACATCTATTTTTTTTGTAGGCTTCCTATTGCTATCAAACAATATTCCAGATCTAGACATAGCGCTCTTTTTTTCAGAAACAAATTCAAAAGTGATATTGTCAACGTGGGTTTGTTCATTTACCGCTTGCAAGGTTTCCACAATAGTTGCTGCCATTGAGGCATAAAAACCTGTTGGTAAATAGATAACGAAGTGCATGGTTTGTCTGTTTTAGCATATGAATTGTCAAATAAGGCAAAATAAAAACAGAAAATGAAATCTAATTTTGATGCTATTAAATTAATCATATGAAAGCAATCGTATTTGATAAAATTGGCTCCCCTAACGAGGTGCTTCGGCTTGCGGAAGTTCCATTACCAAAAATTAAGAAGGGAGAAGTTTTGATAAAAATGACCTCGGCATCGGTAAACCCGGGCGACTTTTTGTTCATTCAAAATTTGTATCCTGACCCAAAAAAACCTGTATTTCCGCAACAAATTGTCGGTAATCATGGTGCCGGAATTATTGAAAAAACAAGCAATAATATTTCACTTAAACCTGGAACCCACGTAGCTTTTAGTTATTATAATACCTGGTCTGAGTACGCCGCTGTACCGGAAGAATGGTTAATTCCATTACCTGCAGATTATCCAATCGAAAAAGCATCTCAGTTTTTAAACCTCATTACCGCCTGGGATGTGCTTACGCAATCACAAGTACTGCCCGGGCAATGGATAGCTCTTACTGCTGGTAACTCAAGTGTATCTTCTATGATTTCACAATTTGCTAAATATAGAGGAATAAATGTGATCGCCATCGTCCGTAATTCACATCCGTCTATTGACCTGAAGGCAATGGGGGCTACCGCTGTTATCGATCTCTCTTCAACGGGGGGCCACCTCCGAAATCGAATTATGGACTTAACACAAAGTAAAGGCCTCAACGGCATTGTGGATAATGTTGGTGGCCCCTTAATCGTCGAACTGATCAAAAGTACGGCTTTTGGAAGCACCCTTGTTATCAATGGCGGGATGAGTGATGAAAAATATACGCTTCATAACAATGATATCTATTTAAATGGATTGACTATTAAGTCTCATATCTATCGCTATTTCTTTTCACCACCTAATAAACAAGATATACATATGCTAAATGAAATTATCACCATTTCTAGCAAGGATGATTTTAATGTTCCAATAGCTAAAATACATTCTTTAGAGGAGTATGCAGTTGCGGTGGCTGAAAGCTTTCATGGCAAGAATAAAGGAAAACATATTTTTAAAATTAGCTAATTGTTTATACAAAACTTATTAATACCTTAATTAACATCTCCAATATATATTGCAAAAAATCACGGAAATCAGGGAGCTCATTTCAAAAGGAAGCCATTAGCTTTGAAAATAGTTTTTTTTAAGATGGATAAGATAACTGCTTTACTTCTCATTTGCTTTTACACCGCCTTTGGAAGGGTTTCAGCACAGCATAATATCGTCGATTTTGTAGATCGAGATATTGATACTGTTAAATATATAGACAAAGCCGGTGTTCACCTCTTATCGCTCAGTAGTTCTGGAGAAATAGCAGGATCTGAGGAAGGTACACGAAGTAGTTTTATCCATATGGTTCATCAACTCATTAGGAGTAACCAAAACCAAACTCTTTGGGAGATTAAAGATGGTGTGGAAGACTGCCCCCTAGATGTAGAAGCCAAATTTTTAGCCGAGCCGAGGTTTACAGATTTTAATAATGATGGTGTTAAAGAAGTTTGGATAATCTATCAAACTGCTTGTAAGGGTGATATTAGTCCGTCAACCATCATCGTGAAATTGATGGACGAAAGAGGCACACCCTATACATTGGAGGCTGTACAGCTCATAACTTATCCTGACGGGACAATAGAGGGTGGGGATTATTCTTTTGATTCAAAGTTTATGGAAAAAAGTAATACATATCGTGACTATGCCTTTGCTTTCTTAAAGGAATTTTATAGTGAGAAAATTGAATAATTGATAATCCCTATTCGATGCATAAAATACACAAAAAGAACAGTTATTAACTTATTCCAATCTTTTTTAGCCAGACCTTATTCTGTTTCTGGTCATTTCCACTAACAATAGATATATAAATTCGTAAGCCTTTATTAACTGGATTAATTAGTCCTTTATAATCGATTGACCAGCATGCTTTTAAACTATTTACGAAAAACTGTATTCTAAAGTTGATATAATACTAAAACTAGGTTCGCTCTTTTTGCTTAATTGCTTCTCTATAATATAGGCCTAGCGTTTGCTTTAAAGTTTTGATTATTCTTGCTCTATCTCCGTGTAAATTAATATCTAATCCACAAAAAGTTGTTCCGATTGACTGTGAATGCAAAATCATATAATAAATTCCCGCTACATCAATAGCCACTTTTGCCCTCAGGTCTAGGTCCGTCGACTCAAATAATGCATCACTAAGCTCAAAAACCTTTCGTCCTAATTCCTCTCGAATATTAGCCATATCTTGCATCATCTTACTCCCATTAATTTCCAAAAGCATAATCTGTTGCAGTTCCTTACTATTAAAGATAGATTTGAACTGATTTACCAGTAAATTATCTAAAATGTCTTTAGCGTGGCTTTTGTCTTTTTGGAGCTCTTTTTTTATAGTATCGCCAGATACACTAACATAATAATCTTTTTCTTTAATGTACGTTTCGATCAGATTGTCAACGTTACCAAAGTAACGATAAATCAATTTCTTATCAACGCCAGAGACTTCTGCTATTTTATTAACTCCAAGCCCCGGATATCCGTGTCTTCGAAGAACTTCTCCTACCGATGCTATCAATTTTAACTTTGTTCGCTCTTTATTTCTAACTGGTCCATCTGGTGTTTTTCGAGTCATGTCGCGAGAATGTTTTGTAAAAATATGTGCGTTTATGGATACGGACTCAATTGCATTCTGTATCTATCTAACCGTTCGCTTTATATTAGACTATAAAAACATAAAATAGTTAAATTTTTAGCAAAGAATAATCTTTAGATAAATTAAACGAGGATCAATATCTTCTTAGACTAGCATTTAAGTATATTTCCTCTATAAAATAGCGCTTGATAGTTGATGAGAGATCGATAATGGCTTTAGCCCTCATAAATGACTTATAAAGCATACCCATATGAATAAATTCCTTTTATATACAATGCGATGGTATTGCATATAAAAGGAATTTACCTAAGTTTGAGCCTTTAACATCATTTTAAAAAATACTCTCTGCCTATATGAACATTGAAACACATATAATAAACGATACAGAAATT
>DATMSZ010000472.1:0-3079 GCA_035565175.1 Pseudosphingobacterium sp. | reverse complement strand
TGCCGTAACAATCGCTAGTTTAGTTGAAAAGTCAAGAAAAGTTTTTAATGCTAGAAAGATCGCTGCAGGCAATCCTTATACTATTCTTACCTATAAAAGCGCACCACAGAAAGCTGCTTATTTTATTTACCAGCCAAATGCAATAGACTATATTGTATACGACTTACGCGACACGATGAATGTGTATGCTGGTAAAAAGGAAGTGGTAACAAAAGTGGAAACCTTAGCAAGCAATATTAATAATTCGCTTTATGACGCGTTACAACGTAACGGAGGTGATCCTTTATTGGCTATGCAATTGGCTTCTATTTATGGTTGGGCGATAGATTTTTATAATATAAGCGAAGACGACTGGTTTAAAATTCAATATGAAAGACAATATGTAGAAGATAAACCGGTGGGGCCCGGAACGATAAAGGCAGCAGTCTTTTCTCATAAGGGAAAAGAATTGTCGGCCTTTTATTTTCAATCTGATAGCTTATCAAAGGGAGAATATTATGATGAAAATGGCAACAGCGTAAAGAGAACTTTTTTGAAAGCTCCATTAAAGTTTAGCACAATAACCTCTAAATATACAAGACGGCGTTTGCATCCTGTTCAGAAAATCTGGAAAGCGCATTTAGGAACGGATTACGCAGCTCCTCGTGGTACTCCAATCATTGCAACCGGTAATGGCGTTGTACTTGATTCAAAGTTTTCTAAATTCAATGGGAACTATGTAAAAATCAGGCACAACGGCACTTACACAACTCAATACTTACATATGAGTAAGAGGGCTGTTCGGCAGGGGCAACGGGTGCAACAGGGCCAAGTGATTGGATATGTTGGAAGTACCGGTCTGGCAACAGGGCCACACGTCTGCTACAGATTTTGGAAGGATGGCAAACAGGTTGATGCACTAAAACAGAATTTCCGTGAGACAGTTCCATTGGAAAAACAATATTTAGCAATTTTTAAGAAAAACGTGCAGCAACAGCAACAGGTTTTAGCATCTTTAAACGTGTTAAACGAGCAGGAGCTTACCGCAAGTAATCAAAAAGTTGATGAGAACGAGCCGGCTTTATAAAGAATTCGACGTCAGCCATAGGAGATCCTTTCTGTGAATATTCTAAATTATTTTTTTGCCGGTAGCTTTTATACGATCTATTTCAAATTTTTCTTGCATGGTGGCATGATGGTATAAAGTCTTCGTTTCGTCTTTACCTTCCTTTTTTTATTTATTGATAGTTTCGTATATTTATTTGTCACAAGCCAATGCTTTATGGCAATCTTTAATACCTGCTCCTCCCTCCTTTGATCCGTCCCTATACTACGGCAATATCTTCTAGGTAATTACTTCAGGTTTACTACAGACATCTTCTACACTGTATCTACGGTAAGTCCAGGTTTTTGTTATAAAAACCTAGTGTCACCCTGGACTGAATGTGGACTCACCCTGGACTCACCCCGAAGAAAGTACCTATCAATCTACTTGTTGGTATTTTCTTGCTTCGAAGAAATCCCTGTTTTTTTAAATAGGTCTTTAAAAGGATCATCATCATAAAAAAGTGAAGTTAAGATAAGATTTTATAAGCGCAATTAAAAATTTTATAAGCAATACTCGCTTCTTTAACTCCAGCAATCGCTTTGTGAATAATTTCAAGACCTTCCAGCTAGCGATAATTGCCTTTACGCGTCATACTTAATAGTTATAAAGGATAAAAACGGATTTTTGTGTTTTATTTAAGTTAAAATTTTCTCAATTTTGCATCCGATATTTTTAACCCTTGCAAGAATTCATAAATATTCACACTCATAAAGCGGTTGATAAGGCTGGTATCAATGTATTTAACCTTGATACCGATTATTATAAAAGTCAATACTATTCACAGTGCTCAATAGGTTTACATCCGTGGAAATTAACGGAAGCTCTTCTAACAAGTGGATATTCTGAATTAGAAAAATACGCACAATTATCGAATGTTGTAGCTATCGGCGAATGTGGGTTAGATAAATTGTGTTCAACCGATTGGTCATTACAAGAAAGAGCCTTTATAATTCAAGTGGCGCTGGCAAACGAATTGCATAAACCATTAATTATTCACTGTGTAAAAGCCTACAGCGAAGTTATTGGTATCTTAACTAAGCATAAAAACAAAGTACCTGTGATTTTTCACGACTTCAATAAAAAACTTGCCGTGGCTCAATTACTGATTGATAGAGGCTATTATCTGTCGTTCGGAGCGTCTATCATAAGAAGACAAAATACTCGCTCATTCGTTCACTGTCCGTTATCCCAAGTTTTTTTTGAAACAGACGATGCGGATGTTACGATCGAAGAAGTTTATAAAGAAGCGGCGCTCTTAAGCCAAATGCCATTAGGTGATATGGTTAATAAGATAAAACAAAACTATCATTCTGTTATTACTCCCCAAATTAAATAATATATAATATAATGCAAGATATAAGTTGGTTATCAAGAACCGAAGTTTTAATTGGCAATGAACGCTTAAAAAAGTTAATGAACAGCCATGTGATGGTATTAGGCTTGGGAGGTGTGGGATCGTTTGCTGCCGAGTTTATTTGTAGAAATGGCGTAGGCGAAATGACAATCATTGATGGTGACACAGTAGATCCTAGTAATAGAAATAGGCAGTTACCGGCTTTGGCAACTACTCATGGAGCGTCTAAAGTGGATATTATGGCTGAACGTCTGAAAGCAATTAATCCGGAATTGAAATTACATGTTGTAAGCAATTTTATTACTCCGGAACGGATTGATGAACTTTTGGAAAAAAAACCTGACTATGTCATCGATGCTATAGACAGTATTACACCAAAATTGTCTTTTATTAGACAAGCTTACGCAAAGAAAATTAATTTTGTAAGTTCAATGGGTGCTGGCGGTAAGATAGATCCCACGAAATTGGAAGTTGTTGATATTTCTCAAACCTACAACTGTCCCCTAGCGCAGCACATTCGAAAGAAACTAAAAAAACATCAAATATATAATGGTATAAAAGTAGTTTTTTCTTCGGAGTTACCCAATAAAAAATCTCTTATCTATACAGATGGAAGTAATTATAAAAAGTCAGCTTAT
>DATMSZ010000471.1:0-40307 GCA_035565175.1 Pseudosphingobacterium sp. | reverse complement strand
CTTAACGTGTTCTATTTCTTCTGCCATGTATTATTAAATTTGAATGCAAAAATAACTATTCTTATAAAGTATTAGGTTAGCCATTTGTAAATTTATATTCCTTGATAAGGAATTGCCTTGCTGCTAATAGATATTGATTAGTTAAATGGTGAAATAGCTGAGTCGTAGCCGATGATTACCAACAACGAATAACTAACAACCAATAACGAATAACTAAGTTTGTATTACACCAACATTAAAAGGTTTTGTAATCGGGTTTTGATTAGCCGCTTCAATGCCCATTGAGATTACTTTCCTTGTTTCTAAGGGATCTATAATGCCATCTATCCATAATCTTGCTGATGCATAATAGGGCGTTGTTTGCTTATTATAACGATCCATTATTTCTTTTAACAAAACATTTTCCTTTTCTTCATCAGGATTTTCACCTTTCGCTTTTAAAGCTGCTTTTTGTATTTGAAGCAATGTTTTAGCTGCTTGTTCTCCCCCCATAACAGCTATTTTTGCCGAGGGCCATGCATAAATTAAACGCGGGTCATAAGCCTTCCCGCACATCGCATAATTGCCTGCCCCGTACGAATTACCTACAATAATTGTAAATTTAGGTACAACTGAATTCGCCACAGCATTCACCATTTTAGCACCATCTTTTATGATCCCCCCTTGCTCCGATTTACTTCCTACCATGAAGCCTGTAACATCTTGCAAGAAAACCATCGGAATTTTTTTTTGGTTACAGTTCATAATAAACCTAGTGGCCTTATCAGCCGCATCCGAATAAATTACCCCTCCTATCTGCATTTCTCCTTTTTTATTCTTTACAATCTTCCGTTGATTTGCTACAATCCCTACCGCCCAACCATCAATTCTCGCCAACCCACAAACGATGCTTTTACCATACAACGCCTTATACTCTTCAAACAGCGAATCATCCACAATTCTGGATATAATATTCATCATATCGTATGGTTTTTCCCGGGAGTCAGGTAAAATACCATATATTTCCCGCTCATCCAATTTAGGTTGCTTGGGGGTTATTCTATTAAATCCTGCATTTAATGAAGTTCCCATTTTATCCAAAATTCTACGAATACTGTCCAAACAGCTTTTATCATCAGGATGCTTATAATCAGTCACTCCCGAAATTTCGCAGTGAGTAGTTGCTCCTCCCAATGTTTCGTTATCAACCTCTTCTCCAATAGCAGATTTCACCAAATAAGAGCCCGCTAAGAAAACGGAACCTGTTCCATCCACAATCATTGCCTCGTCACTCATAATTGGCAAATAAGCTCCCCCTGCTACACAAGACCCCATGATAGCAGAGATCTGCACAATTCCTTCACTACTCATGCGCGCATTATTTCTAAATATTCTTCCAAAATGCTCTTTATCGGGAAAGATTTCATCTTGTAAGGGAAGATAGACACCAGCCGAATCTACTAGATAAATAATAGGTAAGCGATTTTCCATTGCAATCTCTTGCGCACGGAGGTTTTTCTTTGCAGTTAAGGGAAACCATGCACCTGCCTTTACAGTAGCGTCATTAGCGACAATAACGCACTGCTTACCAGACACATACCCAACACCCGTTATCACACCAGCCGAAGGACAGCCGCCATGCTCTTCATAACAATCATCCGCTGCCAATGCCCCAACCTCCAGCCACGCTGTATCTCGATCCAAAAGATATTGAATACGCTCGCGCGCAAGCATTTTACCTCTTTCATGTTGTTTCTTTGCAGCAATTTCCCCCCCTCCTAAAAAAACTTTTTTTAGTTTATTCTTGAGCTCATAAACCAATTGCTTGTTGACATCTTCGTTTTTATTAAAATCAAGGTTCATAGTTCTTTGGTTACTAGATATTGGTTACTAGTTATTGGTTATTCGTTATTAGTTGTAAGCTGGCAAGACGCAAGTAGCAAGACACAAGTATCAAGACATAAGATAAAAAACATCATTCTTGATAGAGCGCTTGTTTATGTTAAAGGTGCTGATTCACTAACTTTGATTCGAGCACGATTTTTTGACCTTGTGTTAGGACTTTATCATCACCTTCCACATTTATGTCTATTAAGTCAAAAAGCATTTGAGAAGCTTTTGCTCCCTGCTCGCCTGGCAGTTGTTCAATAGAAGCCATGGGAGGATTTTCCATATATTTCCATATCGGATAGTTAGCATAGCTTATAAAATAGATATCCTGATTAACGATTAATCCTCTTTTCCTCACTGCATTCATGGCGTCCAATGTCACATAATCATTAAAGGAGACGACGGCAGAAGGTCTGTCAATTAAGTTTACGAGCTTTAGAATCGCTTCTTCGTTACCCTGCTCTGATAAGTCGGTATAAACGATGTAATCTCTATTAATAGGAATATGGTTATTAGTTAAACCTTTTATAAATGCCCCTTCGCGCTCTTTACTTGCCGGCAAATGTCCCGGACCATTAATAAACGCAATAGACCGATGTCCGCACGAAACAAAGGTGTCGATTGCTTGCAACATACCTGTTTTTAGATTACTAACAATTGCATTTATGTTAGGTATATCTGGGACACAATCAAAGAAAACAATTGGAATTCCTGCGTTTTTTAATACATCAATATAATCAAATTCTCGCGTATTCTTAGCAGAAGAAAGTATAATACCATCTACCCGATGGGTTTTCATCGTATTGATTATTTTCAATTCTCTTTCCGGGTCATCCAGTGATTGCCCAAGGATCACGGTATAATTTTTACTATTTGCATAATTTTCTATTTCGCTGATAGCCGCTGAAAAAAAAGCCTCAGATAAACTAGGAAGAATAACACCTATTGTAAAAGTTTTTCGCTGCTTAAAAAAAATAGCAGTTCTATTTGGCTCATAGTTAAGCTCTTCTGCTAATTTTTTTACCCTCATAGTCGTCACCAAACCTATACTCGGGTGATTATTAAGAGCTCTTGAAACAGTAGAAGTAGAAATTTTTAATCGTTTAGCAATTTCTTTTATAGTTGGTTGTTTGCTTTTATTCATCCGTAAAAAATTATTCTTTAACTTATTTTAAAACGGTATACTCATCTATCGATAGACGGCATTAAATGGAGATATACAAAAAGAAATAGCCCATTCTACGGGGAAACAGTAATATTATCCAATAGCTTTGTTTCCTAATCATTTGCAATTTACAAAATCTTTTTCTCTTTTACAGTTATTTACTTGTGAGCAAAAGATCAACAGAAATACAATCTATCTGTCCATCGTTTTCTTGATATTGACATTCGTTTGGTCTATTAAAAATCACAACATCCTTTGGCCTTAGGCCGTTTTCTTGTAAAAGAAAAGTTAAGGGGTGCTTATACCCCTGAAGAAATAATTCATCGTAAAAGTAAACCTTAATCTTCTGTCCAAGTTCTCCCCATTCAATTTGTTTTATTTTATTTAACTGCATCAAAGGGTTGCCCTTAGTTAGTACAAAAACCTGTTTATTATCATTAACAACCTGGAGCAATAATTCTTTCATCTCTTCAAATAATAAAAGCTTTAAAGGTAATTTGGCGTTTACATGTACTCTGTTAAAATTCTCAAGGTATTTTTGATCAATTGCAAAAGCGGAGGCTGCCCTTTGAAATATCTTATCAGCACCATGATGCTCATAAGCCTTTTTAAAAAAAGAAATCAATTCATTGGCAGGAGGAACCGTTTCGGTATATTCCAATAACGTAGCAAAGAGATAATAGACTTGTAATAAGTAATCCTTTTGAGGATACAGCACATCATCCAATTCAAAAATGAATGCCTTTTTCGTTTTATCTAAATCTTTATATGTTAGCATAGGTTATCGTTATTCGTTGTTGGTTATTCGTTGTTGGTTATTCGTTGTTGGTTATGCATTAAGTTATTCTTTTTGATTTACCTAGTCATTGATTGCTATTCAACTATTTAACCATTTAACCATCAACAACAAATTCATACTTGTCATTCTTCTACACAACAAAACAACACCTCCTCACCCGAATCCGAAACCAGGCAAACACCAGAATATGTATCTGATATTGTTTCAACAGTTACTTGACCGAGCGGCTTACCGTTTAGAAACACAGAGGGAAAAAAGTCTTTAGCTGGGTTCACGATAAAATCTATTTCATTCAAAACCTTAATAGAAGGTACCGCTACCTGTATGCCATATTCTTCAAATAAATCACGGCAGGTCGTTAGCTGTCCGATTTCGCTCTTTTTTAGTGGGATTATAATATCAATCCCCTTATCTAAAGCCAAACTTAGCAATTCGTGGCTAAATGACGGACTAGTAGCTTTTGGCAAATTAAAATATTTGCCACTTTTAATCATAATTTCCGGGAGAACACTTGAATCACCAAATACTACGCTATCTGCCGGGGAAAGTGTACGTGCTATACGCTGCGCAAAAGCATGCATTCCACTTGTAACTAATATATTCTTCATCAAAAATCCATTAAACCACGAGTCCATCCTTCATATGAACAGTTCTGTCAGATATCTCCGCAAGATGTTCATTGTGGGTCACGATAACAAAAGTCTGTTTTAGAGTCTCTCGAAGTTCCACAAAGAGATGGTGTAAACTGTTAGCATTTTCAGAATCAAGATTCCCTGAAGGTTCATCTGCCAATACGATTGACGGTGTGTTCATAAGTGCCCGGGCCACAGAAACACGCTGCTGTTCACCTCCGGAGAGTTCTGATGGCTTATGGTGGAACCTACTAGTTAAACCTAATAGCTCCAGCAGATACTTCGCTCGTTTTTCACTTTCACCTTTTCCCTTTCCTGCAATAAATGCGGGAATGCACACATTTTCCATAGCGGTGAACTCGGGCAGTAAATGATGAAACTGAAATATGAAACCGATATGTTCGTTCCTGAAAGCGCTTAATTTATTAAGGGAAAGCTTAGCCATGTCCGTACCATTTAGCAGAACACTACCTTTATCAGGCATATCTAAAGAGCCCAAAATATGTAAAAATGTACTTTTCCCAGCCCCAGAAGCACCAACTATACTTATAATTTCCCCTTTTTCAACCTCCAGATCGACGCCTTTTAATATCTGTAAGCTTCCGTACGACTTATATATTCCTTTTGCGCTTAACATGGAAGCGAATATACAAGTTTTCTTTAATCCTCATTGAACCACTCGTACAAATCTTGAGGTTTCAGCTCCTTTTTCCCTTTCTTTCCAAGATCACGCTTTAGCTTTCCATGTGACATTTGTATAAGTCGATCACCATAGTTAGTCGCCTCCTTCATATTATGAGTTATGAATACAACGGTTAGCTTGTATTCTTGTATAAGTTGATCGGCAAGTTCCATTACTTTATTAGCAGATCGCGGGTCGAGCGCTGCTGTAGGTTCATCTAATAAAAGCACTTTTACCTCGCTCATAACCGTCATTAACATAGTTAACGCCTGCCGTTGCCCGCCACTAAGCCCCCCCATTGGTTGGTTTATCTTATTTTCTAATCCCATACCCAATAAATTCAGGTGCTCTTTCACACGCGTCTTAAATTTTTCATCAACACCTATTTTCAACGTTTTAGATTGGCCTCGTAAAGAAGCCAATCTGAAGTTATCCAGTATGCTGAGCTCTGAAGCAGTTCCCTGAAGTGGGTTTTGAAATACCCTGGCTATCCATTTGCTGCGTTTATAGTCGGGAAAAGCTTCTATAGATTTTTCATTCAGTAACAATTTACCACCATCTATCATTTCGCTTCCCGAGATAACATTAAGTAAAGTACTTTTACCCGATCCATTTGCTCCCACAACAGTTAAAAAATCTCCTTGATGTATAGTTAAGGAAAAATCATCTAAAGCATTAATTTCGTTAGGTTTATCTTTAAAAAATACTTTCGTAATATTTTGTAGCATCAACATCTTATTTAGCGTTTAAAAATTTAAACCATTTACTATTTGGAAGGGCAACAATTAATAAAACGAAACAAGAGGTAAGTAACTTTAGGAGATTTGCATCAATTCCAATGCTCAACGTGAATGCTAAAACCAGTTGAAACAAACATACACCAATAACGATACAACATAAATTCATGATCATGCGCTCAATCCGAAACAGACGAATAACGGTTTCAGCAATCATCACAGAACCCAAGCCACTGATTACGATACCTATCCCCATATTTATATCCGTAAACCCCTGAAATTGGGCTACCAACGCTCCACTTAGTGCTACTAAAGAATTTGTGATAGCTAAGCCAATTATTTTGATACTTCCAGTATTTACACCCAACGATCGGATCATTACTTCATTATTTCCTGTTGCGCGCATGGCCAAACCAAAATCACTTTTTAACAGATAGTTTAACCCCGCAATCAGTAATAATATGATGATCAAGGTGATAAGAAATATATTTAAATCTGTATCAGAGACGAGAGAAAGGGAGAAGAAGCTTTGCTTACCTAATAATGGTATATTGGAACGTCCCATTAAAGAGAGGTTAACTGAATAGAGAGCCGTCATCATCAATATACCCGAAAGCAGTGCATTAACTTTTAATTTAGTGTGTATTAAAGCTGTTGATATTCCCGCTAAAGCACCACCTACTAAAATAGCAGGCACCGTTAATACCAAAGGTAAGCCATTGCTCATCCCTAAGGCGCATATCACTGCACCCAATGTATAACTCCCATCAGTCGTAATATCTGGGAAATTAAATACTTTTAAGGTTATATAAATCCCAAGACACATGGGGGTAAAGCATAGCGCTTGCAAAACGGCAGCCAAATAAAAATCCATTTAAGAAAGAAATTTAAAGCCGTTCAAAACTATTATCGAATTTAAAACCATATCGTTTAGCAACTTCTCCGTTATATACGCGTTTTCGAATTTTCACCTCCTCCACTTTTAAATTATCACCTTTCCCTTTTTTTAAAAAACTAGCTGCCATTTCACCTGCTTGATATCCCCATTGGTATATATCTGCACCATACGCTGCTACCGCACCTCGTTTCACCAAACCAACTTCGCTTGTGAAAACAGGCACTTCATTTTTATCACAATTATTTAAAATTGTTTCAAAAGCAGCAAACACCGTATTGTCCGGATTGGCAAAAAATGCATCTATTTTTCTACTTAGCAAGCCCCTCACAACAAGTTGCGCATCTGCAGAAGAATTTAAAGGTAGCGCTATCAAGTTAACATGTTGCTGTTTTGCTAGCTTGTCGAGCCTATTAAAAGCATCCACCGATTGCGGCTCAGCTTGATTATAGATCATACCTATCCGCAATTGTTTTTTTCGTGGCTTAACAACATGCTTGATGATTGCAAACGAAGTGTCGATGTAATTCAGGTTCTCCCCCACTCCGGAAAGATTAACAGGCTTTTCTCCTTTATTATCTTCAAGTCCGAGTATTTTGGGCATGGCAGTTACACACATAAAAATAGGTATATCCTTTATACGTTGTACAGCTGATAAAGTCGACAATGTTGTACTTGTACCTATACAATCTACTTCTTCTGATTGCATAAAACTTACAATTTGATTCATCGTATTCATATCGCCTTGTGCATTTCTATGTATAACCGTTATAGTTTTTTTCTTTTCACTATACCCTTGTTTAGCTAAGGCATCCATAAATCCTTTTCGTGCATCAGTTATTGTCGCATCCTCAAAAGCTTCTATAAACCCAACAGTTGGGGTTCCTCTTTCTTTTTTTGAACTATTGCAAGATAAAAGTCCCAGTGACAACAATAATACCGATAAAATTCTGTTATAAATCATTGATGTTTATTAATGAGTTGCAATTTACAAGAATATACGATAGACTTGACAAATTCAGCGCCAAATAAAAAATTGAACAATTAAACTTATAAAAAATTGTGTTTATTTACAATTTAGTGGGTTCTCATTCATAGAGAACAGACTTTTTTCTTATTTAGAGGAAATATAAGCATCGTGTTCAATACATGCAAAATTTTATTATTTTATGTATACACTCAAAATCTATGATCAATATTCTATCTAAGCTTCCAAATCTCCAAAATTCCATTTTTAGCACCATGACTGCTTTGGCAAATGAACATGACGCTATCAATCTTTCGCAAGGGTTTCCAGATTTTGACTGCTCACCAAAACTGATTAACCTGGTGTATACCTATATGAAAAAGGGTTACAACCAGTATGCGCCCATGCAAGGAATATATACTTTGAGAGAAAAAATTGCTGAGATAACCGAAAATCTGTATCAATCCATATATCATCCTGAGAGTGAAATCACCGTTACTGCAGGTGCAACTCAAGCGATATTCACGGCAATTGCCAGTGTTATCAGACCTGACGATGAAGTTATCTGTTTTGATCCCGTATATGATAGTTATGCACCAGCCATAGACTTATGTGGCGGGATGGTGAAAACGGTAACATTGCTGCCAGACGAGTTTACTATTAATTGGGAAGATGTAAAGAAAGTTTTTTCACACAAAACAAAACTTATTATTATCAATACCCCGCAAAACCCTACATCGCGAATTTTTACTGATTATGATATGCAGCAGCTTATCAAACTCACCAATGGAACGGACATTTTCATCATAAGTGATGAAGTATACGACAAGGTTATTTTTGATAATAAAAAGCACATCAGCGTTTCCAGCTATCCTGAATTGCGTGAGCGAAGTTTCGTGATCTCCTCATTTGGTAAAATGTTTCATATTACCGGTTGGAAGGTAGGATATTGCTTAGCTCCAGAAAAGCTAACAACAGAATTCAGAAAAGTGCACCAATACCTGGTATTCAGTGTCAATACACCCATTCAATACGCCCTGGCCGACTTTTTGGACGACCAAGAGGAATACCTGTCATTAAAAAATTTCTTTCAGGAAAAGCGGGATTATTTTTTTGAAGCGCTAAAAGCGACATCCTTTAAAACACTTCCAGCAGAAGGCTCTTATTTCTTGCTAGCAAATTATGACAAGATAAGCCAGCTGAACGACTTAGATTTCACCAAAGAACTTGTCATAAAACATGGCGTTGCAGCCGTTCCATTATCAACATTTTACAAAAATAAAACCGACAAGCATTTTATAAGATTTTGTTTTGCAAAGAAACGTGAAACACTTGAACAGGCTATTGAATCATTAATTAAGATAAAAATTTAGGAAAACAATTTGTATCTTCGAACTATTAGACATAGCATTATATAAGCCGAAGATAATCTTAAATTTAGATTAATAAACTTTTGGTTTACTTTAGTTAAATTAACATGACACCTTTAAAAATCACTATATTTCAAGCATATCTTTTTTGGGAAAATACGGAAAAAAATTTATCGAACCTGGCTTTACGCTTATCTTCTCTTAAAGAGAAAACGGACCTTATCATATTGCCTGAGATGTTTAATACAGGTTTTACTATGGACGTTGAGAAATGCGCGGAAAAAATGGATGGTAAGACAATCTATTGGATGCTTGAACAAGCAAAAAAATACAATTGCATTGTAACAGGAAGTCTGATTGTTGAGGAGGAAGGATATTATTATAATCGTCTTATTTGGATGAAGCCTGACGGCTCATTTCATAAGTATGATAAGCGCCATTTATTTTCCATGGCTGGAGAAGATAAGGTTTTCACTCCCGGAAAAAAACGAGTTATTGTGGAAATTAAAGGCTGGCGGATATGTCTACAGACCTGTTATGATCTAAGGTTTCCGGCATTTAGCAGAAACATTAACAATGTATACGATATTTTACTTTACGTTGCAAGTTGGCCTGATGCCCGCATCGCTCACTGGAGAGCATTAATTCCTGCGAGAGCAATAGAAAACCAGTCATATGCTATTGGAGTAAACCGAGTTGGTTATGATGGTAATCAAGTGTATCATTCGGGCGCCTCCACCTGCGTTGCTCCCGACGGTGGAGTAGTTTATTATAAACCGGAAGATGAAGACCTCTATACTTTTACACTATATCCAGATGATCTAAAAAGAATTAGGGAAAAACTTCCTTTTCTTCAAGATGCTGATAAAATAGTTATTGTAGACTAAAAGATCTTCTTATTATACTTTCGTTTTAAGTGGTTAAATAGCTGGGTAGTTGAATGGTTAAATAAATCAGCAATTTAGGTAACTAATACCAACAGTAAGTAGCTGTCGTAAAGCCTCAATACTTGCTACTTACATCTTGACACCAATGACGCACAACTCGTAACCGGCAGCTCACAACTAATATAATCTTGATACTAGCTATTTACATCTTGATAATAATAAACCAACAATCACTTATACGGTCTCTCTAATATAGCAGCCTTAATAACGGCGTCCCTAAGATCGAAATCACGATAAGGGTTTTCCTCGACGGCTTGAACATAGGGCTCAAATGGTCGGCTTTGCTTATAAGACCTATGAACTTCTTTTGCTCGACGTACTTCCTCTACCTCTTCAACTACGCCAGTAAACTCGTCATATTTTGAAACGTTGGGGGTTTCGTTAACAAGTACTTCTTTTTGTTGCAACTGTCTAGCCCATTCTTTCCTCTCCTCATAAGCCGGTGGCTGTTCGCCTACTGGCCTTTGTGAAGGATCACGTTTTCTGGCTTTCTCCTGCTCTTTTTTAAAATTTGAGTAAATCTGAAAGCCAAAAAATAATGCAGCAATTATTAAGGGCAAAATTGTCTCCATGGGTATAAACTTAACAAATAAATATTAAAACTCCTAGTCACCTAGTTAATAGCCAACCGTTACGCAATATTCTTTTTTGCAGAAAACACTAATTGGCCTATCCAACTATCTATTAAACAATGAAAACACCTAACTGAACTATTAACCAGTATCTTGGGGCATACTTAATCGCTTTAGAGGCGGTAGATTCAGCTGAAATCCGATAAATCTATTAGAAAAAAAACAAGAAAGGCAGATTAATTGGTTCAATTCATTAAATTCGCACCCACAAAAAATTGTTCTATTTAATGCAACTCACGCGATTAGAGATTAAAGGGTTTAAAAGTTTTGGCGATAAGATAACCATCAATTTCAATGAAGGTGTAACAGCTATTGTTGGACCTAATGGGTGCGGTAAATCTAACGTTGTCGACGCAATAAGATGGGTTCTTGGAGAACAGAAGACAAAAAATCTTCGTTCTGAAAAGATGGAAAACATCATTTTTAATGGAACAAAAACACGTAAATCTGCTAATCTGGCTGAGGTTTCATTATCATTCGACAATACACAGAACATTTTACCAACAGAGTTTTCGCAGGTAACTATTACACGAAAGCTCTATCGAACAGGTGAGAGCGAATATAGATTAAACGATGTTCAGTGCCGTCTAAAAGATATTACCGATTTATTTTTAGATACCGGTATAGGGAACGACTCCTATTCAATCATTGAATTGAAAATGATTGATGAGATTATCAACAACAAGGAAAATTCCAGAAGAGCGCTCTTTGAAGAAGCCTCTGGAATATCCAAATATAAAGTACGTAAAAAGCAAACATTAAGCAAGTTAAAAGAAACAGAAACCGATCTTAGTCGCGTAGAAGATTTACTTTTTGAAATAGAGAAAAACCTCAAGACCTTAGAAAATCAAGCAAAAAAAGCCGAAAGATATTATAAGCTTAAGGATCAATATAAGGAATTAAGTGTATCGCTGGCATCCTTTCGTATTGTAAATTTCAGAGAGTCACTAGAACGGCTTGACGAGCAACAAGAGTTACAGGATAAGGAAAAAAATACAATCAATGCCCAATTAGATGCGCTGGAAGTTGCCTTGCAGAAATTGAAACAAGACTGCCTTATTGAGGAAAAAAACCTTTCAGTTCAACAAAAAGCAGCCAATGAATATACTTCAAAAATCAGGGCTTATGAAAGTGAAAAAAAAGTAAAAAATGAACAATTAAGAAATCTTAATGACAAAGAAGAACGTCTTAACAAAGAATTAGCGAACGATAAGCAGCAAATTAATCACGTACTTTACAACATTAAGAGGCTTCATGAAGAACAGCTTTCTGAACAAACCAAATTAGAAGAGATCAAATCTTTCCTGGATGAACAAAAGCAAGAAGTAGATGAATTGAGGGGACAGCAGCAAACTGCAAAGGCAAAACTAGACGCTTTTACACTCGAAACGAATGAATTGCAAAATGAAATTTATAAACTAGAGAAGGATATTGCCGTATTGCACATTCAAAAAGATGCCTTGGCTCAGGAAAGTCAGCGCAATGTGGTAGATACGGAAGCAAAAGAAACAGAATTAAACGAATTCGTTAAGGTAGTAGTAGATCTAGAAAATCGAGTAGAAACCCTTCAAGAAGCGTATGACAGTACACTTGTTTTCGAGGAAGAATTACAAATACAAATTGCTACTAAAGAGTCACTTATACAGACTTATAAAGATCAGACGATTCGGGACAACAGGACGTTAGATGCTAAGCAAAACGAATATAACTTAACAAAGTCGTTAGTTGACAATTTAGAAGGATTCCCAGAATCAATTCGTTTTCTAAGAAAAAATGCCGGGTGGGCGAAACCATTTCCTCTTTTATCAGATATTCTTTTCTGTAAAGAGGAATATAGGGTAGCAATAGAAAACTTCTTAGAACCGGTTATGAATCACTATGTGGTAAATGAAAGAATAGAAGCGGTAAAAGCTATTAAGTTGTTGGGAGATGCTTCAAGGGGCCGCGCAGGCTTTTTTGTGTTGGAAGCTATCGACAAACAAGCTATTAAACCTGAAAGTTACGATGAGGAGAAACTCATCCCTGCACTTTCTGTAATCGATACAGAAGCACGTTATCTTCCACTCATTCAGCTGCTGTTAAACAACGTTTTTATCTTAAAAACAGCCGACGAGAATGATCTGGAAACCAATCTACCGGATGCACTGATAACTATCCTTCATAAAACGGGTAAATTTTCTAAATTTCGTTTAGGTATGAGTGGCGGTTCAGTTGGCTTATTCGAAGGGAAACGCATTGGTAGAGCGAAAAATCTTGATAATCTAAGTAAGGATATTAAGCAACTTACGCTTTCATTAGAAAAGGTTCAACAAGATATTAATCTTGAAACATTGCTGCTAAGTGACCTAAAAGCAACTACAAAAAAAGCTCATTTAGAAGAAACGAAACAACAATTAAATCGTTTAAGTAATGAACTAATTTCTGTGAAAACAAAACAGGAACAGTACGTTTCCTTTATACAGAATAGTCAGAATCGTAAACAAGATATAGAAGAGAAGATAAAAAGTATTTCGGCTGATCTCTTAACGGCCGAGCCAAAGCTAGAAGCACTCAATCTCCAAAGATTAGATCAGGTCAACGAGCTGCATCAGTTTCAGGAAAATTATGGAGAATTATCTGAGCGTTTAACCACCGTTTCATCAGCATATAACCAGGAGAATATTAAATTTCACCAGCAGCAAAATAAAGTAGCAGGGATAAACAAAGACCTTGAATATCGAGAGAGTCAGCAAGAGAATCTCGAAAAAAGAATCGTGCAATATACCACGGAATATGAAGCTGTAAAGCTTGCTATACAAGACACTTTACAACACGTAGACCATTCTGATGAGGATTTGATCGCAATGTATGCACAGAAAGATGCCTTCGAGAAGGCATTACAAGAGGCAGAACAGCAGTATTATACCATGCGAGGTGAAACCAATAAAAAAGAAGAAGAAATTACTGAATTACGCAAGCGTAAGGAACTGGTAGAAGTATTAACAAATGAAATTAAAGACAAGAAAACTAACTTAAAATTAGATCTAAATGCTTTAAAGGAGCGCTTGTCGGTTGAATTCAGCATTGATATCAATGATTTATTGGAAGATGAATTAGCAGAAGATATAGGTACCGAAGAAGAACTGAAAAGCCGAACAGAAAAACTAAAAAGACAGCTCGAAGAATTTGGCTCCATTAACTCAATGGCAATGGAAGCATACCAAGAAATGAACGAGCGTTATACATTTATCCAAAAGGAAAAACAAGATCTTTTCGACGCCAAAACATCGCTGTTGGAAACCATCAAAGAGATTGATGACAATGCACGCGACAAATTCATGGCAGCCTTTATTCAGGTGCGTGAACATTTCATTACGGTTTTCCGATCACTTTTCAATGAGGAAGATTCTTGCGACCTCGTGTTAAGTAATCCAGATGCTCCATTAGAATCGGATATTGAGATTATGGCCCGTCCAAAAGGTAAACGTCCATTATCGATCAACCAACTATCAGGCGGTGAGAAGACACTTACCTCTACAGCCCTCTTATTTTCCCTTTATTTATTGAAACCTGCACCCTTTTGCATTTTCGATGAAGTAGATGCACCATTAGATGATACCAATATCGATAAATTCAACAATATCATACGCAAATTCTCCAATCAATCGCAATTTATTGTCGTATCACATAATAAGCGTACCATTGCCAGTACAGACATTATCTATGGGGTTACGATGGTAGAACAAGGTGTATCTCGAGTAGTAGCCGTTGATATGAGAGAAGTATAAAGTAGGTCGCTAAACACCATAAAAATTCTTATGTTTGTTTTATAAACGACGACAAATGCCTACTATCTTAAAAACAATTCCATTTGCATTTTTATTTTTTATAATGAGTTGCTGTGCAAGTGTTAAACAACAAGATGACAGACAGCTGCATACAACACTTTTAAATGATCTCAAAACCTTATCTTCAGATAATTATGAGGGAAGAAAAACAGGCACTATGGGCGCACAAAAAGCGCGTACCTTCATCATTGAACGCTTTAAGAAATTAGGTATCCAATCCTTTTCTGATCACCCTGACTACTTGCAAGCTTTTACATTTCAAACGAAAGATTCAAAACAGTTGACGGGACAAAATGTGCTTGGTTATATTCCTGGAAAATTAAAAGAATGCATGGTTATCTCGGCGCATTATGATCACTTAGGAACAGAAGGAAATAAGATCTTTAATGGCGCAGACGATAACGCTTCAGGGGTTGCTGCCTTACTACATTTTGCCGAATATTTCTCTAAGAATCCGCCCAACTTTACGTTAATATTTGCCGCATTCGATGCAGAAGAAATGGGTTTAAGAGGAGCCAAAGCCTTTGTAGATGCTCCTCCCCTTGCCTTACATCAGCTAAAATTGAATATTAACATGGATATGATTGCACACAATGATAAAAATGAACTTTATGCCAGTGGCACCTTTACATACCCAGAGTTAAAGAAGTATATTATCACTGATCATCCGCCCCTAAAAATCATCCTAGGTCATGATGATCCTAAAACAGGTCAAGATGACTGGACCAATCAAAGCGATCAGGGGGCTTTTAATGCGAAAAATATTCCCTTCCTTTATTTCGGAGTGGAAGATCATAAGGACTATCATCAAGCTACTGATGACTTTGAAAATATCAATCAGAAGTTTTTTGTAAATGCTACGAAAGCAATCCTAGAGGTGATTAAGAATATTGACGGAAAATTTTCCAGTAAATTACAGATCGACAAGAACAAGATTATGAAATAAGCACTTCGTAAAGAAATACTTACCTTAAAAGATATTAACTAGTTACTCCGTCCTACTCTCGTTTCTATCATTCCTTTAAACTCTTTCTTTTTGGCTGTTCCCTTCATTAGATTTAAAGCAGGAGAAGTCCCTCCCTGTTTTGTTCTAACACTCATCACTGTATTACCGGTAGCGGCACCTATCCCAACCCCAAGCTGATTTAGCGCCTCTTTCAAGTAAAGTTCGTTCGTATCACCAAAGTCAAAGCTACTAAAGGTATCCCAATCCTGTTGATTGCCGTCAACCATATTCTTTCCTGCGATTTGATTTCCAGGAGTAAAACCGTCATAATAATCGCCTTCGCCATTGGCGTTTTTTGTTGAAAAACTCGCAAGATAGAGATCATAAATCCCTTCCAATCTAACCGGGAAAAATCCTACTGGTTTACCATAGGTAGTTGTTCCCACAAGTTTGACGGTAAGAGATGGAACAGCTCTTAAGGAATTTATAACTAATTCACTTGCGGAAGCTGTGCTACCGGTGACCAAAAAGACTACATTTTTTACACCAGTTAAATTCCCTTTCTTTTCAAACGGCTTTGTATTTGTTTTAAGATCATAACCATAGTCACCATAAGTATCTCTTCCAATAATGTCTCCATTCGAGTTTCTCACCGGCTGATTCTGTAAGATAGTAGCCTTTCCCTGCTGCATTGTGGTATTATACTGCTCTACAAACATGGTTCCCGTGGTACCCGTTGGTACAATTAAATTGGCCAGATGCTCCGCAGTTTCTACATATCCACCACCATTGTATCTTAAATCTATCACTAAATCTTGCACTCCTTGCGTAGCAAACTTTTGAAAGACATTATTCAGGGGTTCTAAAGAATTGTCATTATCCGAAAAGCGGGCATAAGCCAGGTAACCAATGTTTTTGCCTCCCTCTGTTAATATGGTGTCCTTGTAAATTGGACTGCTATTATAAGTCGTTTTTGCTAAGCTAACCGCATAAGCAGTTCCATCAACCTTTTTACCTTCAATTCTTATGGAAAAAGGATCATTCAATAATTGGTTAATGGCATTCTGGTCAACGTCAAAATTGTCACCTATTACTTCATTGCCTATTTTTGTAATAGTAGCCCCTCTAGTGAGACCAGCTTTAGCTGCAGGGGAACCGGGATAGACTGCTTGGATAAACACTTTGTAATCATTATCGCTTGGGCCGTACGCTCCGACATAATAGATCCCTATATCATTTCCTTCTCCTTGTAAGTTAACACTACTTGTAAGGTTTTTTATTCCCGCGCTAATGCCACCATTTCCTGATACATCCTCAATATATGAAAACTTCGTATCATTGCCAAGAATGTCGTATTTGTTAGACGATGAGTATTGTGCAATGTTCAATAAATTTGTCTCGTACTTCGCCAAATTCGTGCTACCACTGGTATACTGCCTTGGATTAAAATCGTCATAAGATGGCAAATTTTCATTCCAATAATAAATTTCTTTTGCATACAAAAAAATGGAATCGTTGGTAAGCGCTACCCTATCTGTTGTAGGGGTTTGCTTCGTGTTACCCAGATTTGGAGAATCTTTCTTACATGCACTTAAAAATACAAAACATAAAAGCGCATACTGAATCAATTGGTTGAATGATCTTGAATTCATATATACTTGCGTAAGCAATTAAACGCCGCAATATACAACAACTAAAAATTATTTGGGTACTTAACCGGAAAGTTTAACAAAATTGACTTTGCTTGTTGTGCACTTGTGAAAGATAATATCAGAATCTGAGAAATTCTGAACAAAAATTAGTTGGTATTATTATTTATTACAGGCTTTAGCATTAAAACAACTTAACGCCAAAGCCCACAATGCTGTTCTTAAAGAAAATTGACCTTAGTAGTCAAGATCCAACAAACTACTTAGAGGTATCATAATACCATTCTTAAGCTGAAGATAATTCTCGGCCAGCATCCACACAGTTGTTTCCACCCTTTTAGCTCCATCTGTTGTGTTAAAGGTGATAACCGATTTTGACTTAAACTCGTTACCTAACCGCACTGCACTTTGAAGTTTATATCTCAACTCACTCACATGGCTTTCGGGCGCATCGATTATTTTATGGTTCTTAATATCTTCTTTATTAATTAATTCGGCAACGATTGTACTCATAGCATCCATTGTTTTAGTTTATTAGCTGATTATTATAACAATATTAAATAATCCGAAGTATATCTTCAAGAACAACAGGAAATAAAGCTGTTACATGAAATTATTTTTAAACTAATTTACAAGCTTTGCATTAAAACCACATTAAAACTATATTAGATATGTCAATTAAATGACTTTAACTACCTGCGAGAACCTTGTTAGGCTAATGTGTGAGGGTTCAAGGTCAGTTACAAGGAAATCAATTGCATTTATATTACAAACTTTCATTTTTTGAACTGAATTTAGCTTTTCAGCTATACTAAGAATAGCAGTCTTTTGGGAACAGCGCAACATGGCCTTTTTTATCTGCACCACTTCCCAATCGGAATCCGTGACACCATCCTCCACAGATAAACTATTTGTACCGAGCAAACAGAGATCGACCCTTATTTCTGACAGCTGATTAATCACTTGGGAACCAATTGTGATATTCGTACTTCTTGCTAACTTCCCTCCTATTAAAATCACATCATCGTTAGAACGCTCAGCTAATTCTAATGCTACCAGAGGGCTAATGGTAAAGAAGGTACACTGCATTTTCTCCGGGATCATGCGTGCAAGCTCCAGCATGGTAGTTCCTCCCCCTAATAACAGCGTCATGCCATCCTGAATAAGCGTTATTGCTTTTCCGGCAATAGTCTTCTTTGATTCCCGGGCATATACTTCATTGTCTTGAAAGGGATACTGAAATGACTTAGATAACGCACCCCCATATACTTTGAGTACCTTTCCACTTTCAGCCAGTTCGTTCAGGTCTCTCCTGATAGTATCTTCAGAAACATTGAGTTGCACACTTAAATCGGAGGATAACACTTTATTATGCAAATTAACTTCTCGGATAATAAAAGCCTGTCTTTCTTCTTTCAACATAAGGGAATTGATTAATTAAAGGTAAATATAAGGGTTTTATCGTGATTTCAAACTTTGCTTAACATTGCTTAACACCTATCAAACACTAATTACTTTCACAACAATAACCATGAATGCGTTTTTGACTGACAATTCAAATAAAAACCGCAAAATATTGCAAACATAATTTTTTTTCATATACTTGCATTATCCAATTTAAAACTGAAAAACGTGCTGAGCGCATCTCTTAAACTCTGGGGAACTAATACTGAAAAATTAATCAGCATTACATTATGCACAGCATTCCAATGTCCCATTTTAACACTTAACCTAATTGTTTATGGCCAAATCAATTTATTTATTACTAATCGGTTGTCTGTTTTGCTGCCAGATTGTGCAGGCACAACAGACAACCATTTCCGGTCGCGTAACAGACCGAAACACGCAGGAAGCCTTAGTCGGCGTATCCGTAAAAATAAAAGGCTCTAGCCTGGGCACGTCCACCGATGTGGATGGAAAATTTACGCTAAGTTTAAGCGGACCTATTAAACAGCAGGAAATTATATTCTCCTACACGGGGTATAAAACAGAAACCAAAAGCACCCCTCTTGCAGCAGGCAACCATCTATTAAACTGTGAACTAAGCGCTGATTTAGTAGGATTGGATGAGGTGATTGTCACAGGGACTTCTGCCGGAACTACTCGGAAACAGCTGGGAAGTTATATCAGCTCAATAAAAGGCGACGACCTCACAAAAGGAAGAAGTGGAAATGTATTATCCTCTTTGCAAGGAAAAACAGCCGGAGCGCAGATCTCACAAAATTCAGGCGATCCGGCCGGAGGTATCTCTGTACGATTAAGGGGGATAAGTTCTGTAAACTCCTCGTCCGAACCACTTTATATTGTAGATGGTATTATTGTAAACAACAATACAACACGCGTTACCAACACGCAACCTGGTTATGATGGCGGTAACTTTGTTGGAAGCATCGGCCAAAATCGTTTAGTAGATATCAATCCAGCGGACATCGAGCGCATTGAGGTGTTAAATGGTGCCGCAGCAGCAGCAATTTACGGATCACGGGCGAACGCAGGAGTTGTACAGATCTTTACTAAAAGAGGTTCCTTAGGCGCGCCAGTAGTTAGTTTTTCCACCAACTATATGAATAGTAACCTGCGTAAAAAAGTAGAAGTAAACCAGTCGCCCGTAAAATTTGGAGGTTCAGTCGACTTAGAAACGCAGGATGTGCTAAATACGGCCCTTACCACTACCTCTCCTGTTAATCGTTATGATTACCAAGACTATATCTTCAGAAATGCCAGCGGCACTGATAATAATGTTTCGGTTGCTGGGGGAAAAGACGACACCAAATATTACGTTTCAGCTTCTTATTTCAATAACCAAGGAATCGTAAAAAACACAAATTTTAGAAGATTCAGTCTTCGTACTAACATTGACCAGAAACTATCCAACTGGATAAGCTTTACAGCTGGGCTAAACTATACCAATAGCGGAGCAGATGAAAAACCAGATGGGAATTCATTTTACTCGCCTCTCAACTCCATCAATATCATAGGGAATTATCACGACATCTTTACAAGGGATGCAGATGGTAACTTAAAAGCGGTGGGAGAAAGAGGAAGAATAAACCCCGTTTCGGTTATTGAAGATATAAAGCAACGCCAAGAAGTCAATCGTGTACTTGGAAACTTAGGTCTGAAACTAACTCCTATAGAAAACCTATCACTCGACTTTACGGTAGGCGTAGACAATACGGGCCAAACCGGCACAACCTATATCCCACCCTATACCTATAATGCCAATCCCGATTTCTGGGGAGGCGGTGCAAGCTTAGCTCCCACCCTTAACGGTTATACCAGCACTGCAAGCAACTCAGCTTTTCTAATTAATAACGAATTTAATGCCACCTATACCGCAACTATTTCAGATCTGATTTCTTCAACCTCTCAATTGGGATTTTCTTATCAGTATGAAAAATCTAAATATAATATGCTGAACGGAAGAGGTTTGGCACCTTTCATTGAAACGGTAAATGGAGCCAGCACAATTTTGCCGGGCATGGATGCCCGCACTGAATATTCTGTAAGTGGTGCTTATTTTCAGCAGAACTTTAAATACAAAGACCAGCTATTCCTTACCGGTGCAGTAAGAGTAGATGAGTCATCTGTTTTCGGTAAAGGCAATCGTCGACAAGTTTATCTAAAAGGAAGTGGCAGTTATGTATTATCGTCCGCAGACTTTTGGAAAAGCACTTCCATGAGTAAATGGTGGGACTTATTCAAACTCCGTGCTGCCTACGGCCAATCAGGAAATCTAACAGGGATTGGTGCTTATGATCGCTACAATGCTTACTCATCCCAAACGTTTTTAAATAGAGTATCGTTATTTTCTAGCGCAACATTAGCTAATGAAAACATAAAACCAGAAAGACAAGCTGAACTAGAGTTAGGTACAGATTTATCTTTTTTCAGCAATCGCTTGGGATTGAGTTTTAACTGGTATAACAAAAAAGTAACCGACTTACTAATATCGAGGGTTGAAGCGCCTACAACAGGATTTTCCAGTTTTTTAGATAATGTAGGCTCCCTCCAAAACCGCGGTGTTGAATTGGTTCTTAATGGTGTTCCTATTAAAAGTACTCATTTTGCATGGAACACCTCCGTCATCTATAGTCGCAACCGAAATAAAGCGCTGGACGTTGGTGGTCTACGTTTATTCACCACTAATCCGGGAGCACCAGTTGCTATCATTGACGGACAACCAATCGGTGTATTCTATGGGACATTTTTCGCAAGAAATCCAGATGGCAGCCTATTAACAAATGCACAAGGAATTCCAATGATTGAACGGGGAACTCAAAATGGTATCGATATCACGCCGCAACGCGATGAAAACGGTATGCCTATAGGAACACCACTACGCAAAGTAATCGGTGATCCAAACCCTGACTATACCTTAACCTTTGTAAACGACTTCACCTATAAAAGATTGTCCCTCCATCTACAGTTAGACGCTGTACAAGGTGTTGATGTTTGGAATGCCGATTGGAGGACCAGACAAGGTGTAGGGAATGGATTGATAGCACAACAAGAACAAATGGGCGAGCTACCGAGGGGTTATGTTGCGGGTGTATACGCCATAGAAGAATGGCGTATTGATAACGGTTCTTATGTAAAGTTGAGAGAAGTTTCCTTAAGTTATAGTTTTGGCAAGGTTAAATTTTTCAAAGATTTAACCATCAACGCCAGTGGCAGAAACCTGCTTTCTTTTGATAAATATAAAGGTTACGACCCCGAAGTAAATGCGGGCGGGCAGTCGACCATATTAAGAGGAATAGACTTTGGCGCCATTCCAATACCCAGAACATTTACATTAGGTGTTCAGGTAAAACTATAAACATTAATAAGTAAACCTCATTAAAAATGATTAAGATGAACAGATTCAATATACAACGAGCGTTGGCTATATTATGCTGCTTAACGCTTACCTATATAAATTTTTCATGCACGAAAGATTATATTAACCCCGCAACGGCATTAGATGAAGATGCGCTCTCATCACCACAGGGCTTAACCACTATTAGTATTGGCCTTCAAAGACGATATAGCTTTGAACGCACTAGTAATATTTACAATTATGTTACTGCTAACGGATTTGTAACCAATGAATTATTACTCAGAAATGAGGGAAATATCCCAGAACTGCAATTGAGTACAGGCGGAGCAACTGTAGACGGCACGAATACCGTTTTATCGGGCCTATGGACCAGTAGTAATAAGATTATCTATGATGCCAACTTGGTAATCACAAATGCCAAAAATCTAGCTGATAAGAATCTTGCAAGTGGTTTAATTGCATATGCAACCGTTTTTAAGGCCTTATCAATCGGAAACCTGGCCATGTATTGGGAAAAGGTGCCGGCAAGCATTGGAAGAAATGTATCGTTTACAGATAGAATGGACGGATACAAAGAAGCGATTAAAAGTATCGATAGTGCTTTAAACTACGCCGCTACAGACGAAATAAGCAGTGTCTTTCTAGTAAATCTTCCAGATAGTAGTATTAATATCCTAAACACATTGAATGCACTTAAGGCCCGCTATTCACTATATGTTGGAGAGTATGAGCATGCGTTGACCGCGGCAAATGCCGTCGATTTAACAAAGAAATCAGTATTTGCTTATGATAATGTTTCGTCTAATCCTATATACACGATCGCAACCTCAACGAACAATGTTTTTCAGCCAAAGGATGCTAATTTAGGTCTTCCCGCGGGTCTATATCCCGAAGCAGCAGATAAACGGATTTTATTTTATATAGAAAATGATAATCCCAAACCTCCAGCCGTACGCATTAGAGGGTTTTCATTTACTCCAACCTCTCGGATACCAGCTTACCTGCCCGGAGAAATGCATCTTATTAAAGCCGAGGCCTACGCACGCACTTCAAGACCTAACGAAGCACTAACCGAACTTAACAAAGTAGTCACCAAAAAACCTAGTCAGGATATTTTTGGTGTGGGGGCAGATTTACCTGCGATCACTAGCATCAGCAACGATGAGCTATTGATCCAAATTTATAAAAACAGATGTATCGAATTATTCATGTCGGGATTGAAACTCGAGGATATGCGCAGATTCAATAGACCGCAGACCGAAATGAAACGTAATTTTTTCCCTTATCCATTTATCGAACGAGACAATAACACCAATACGCCAGCCGATCCTACCTTTTAGATGTAAAAACCGAGCAAGACGATGGTATTTCTTCGTCTTGCTCGGTTTACTTATCTCAAATCTATCAAAACCCAGCGCTTTGCAAATACAAAAATGCTTGAATTGGCAAAATAAGCAACAATACGGACATTTTTGTACTAAAAAATGCATTTTTATGCATTTAATTAAAAATACGTATGCATAAATTTGCATATTCTGTTTATTATTAATAATCTTGTAATCATAACCGATTTTTTTGTGTCAACACAGAAAGTAAACCGATAAACTGTTAGGGCATTTTTAGGTATAAGATTGTAGTCTGGATATTACGGCTATTCATACTACCAATGCAACAGGGAGATGAACATTATTAATCTTTATATATCAACCACTAATATTATCCAACATGAGAAGAAAATTACTCCTATTCTTTATGGGAATGCTTTTTGTGTCAGCGCATGTGCTGGCGCAGGAGAAATCGATTATCGGGAAGGTTATATCTGCAAAAGATAAAGAACCACTGCCTGGGGTATCCGTCAAAATAAAGGAAAAGCAATCAAGCACTAGTACAGATAATGATGGCAATTTTAGTATATCTGCAATTCCTGGCCAAACATTGATTTTCACTTACGTCGGTGTAAACACAAGAGAAGTAAAAATACTCCCCGAGACAAGTAAATTAATTATTGAATTAGTAGAAAGCGAGCAGGTTTTGGAAGAGGTTGCCGTTACTGCTTTTGGCATGCAAAGAGAAATAAGAAGTCTCGGGTTTGCAACACAAAATGTTAAAACCAAAGAAATTTCAGAGTCTAACCAGCCAAATCTCGTAAATGCCATTCAGGGAAAGGTTGCAGGCGTGCAGGTTACAAATTCAGGAGGAGCACCAGGAGCTTCCGCCAACATTATGATTCGTGGAGCCACGTCGTTAAGCGGAAACAACCAACCGTTATTGGTGGTAGATGGTATTCCTATTGATAACACAACACCGGTTGCACAAGGCGGATTAACCGCTACCGAAGCACCTGCAACCAATAGAGGTTTTGATATCAACCCAGAAGACATCCAAGAATTGACAGTACTAAAAGGGCCCGCTGCTGCCGCGCTATATGGCATTAGAGCAGCGTCTGGTGCAATTGTTATTAGCACAAAAAAGGGATCTGGTGGTAATGCTAAAGTCAACTACTCTAATACTTTTTCAATTGATAATGTCAATCAACTACCTAGTCTTCAGTCTGGATTCAAACAAGGAGAACAAGGAGAATTCAGCGCAAACACTCAGCTTTCTTGGGGTCCTTCTTATACCAACAATGAAACAACTTATGATAATTTAGGTAATTTTTTTAAAACGGGTTTTGCTCACAATCACGATTTGTCTGTTAGTGGCAATAGTGAAAAAACTTCGTTTTACTCGTCAGCCTCGCTATATGATCAAAATGGAATTATAAAAAATAATGAATATGGAAGAAAATCATTCAGATTAAGTGCTGACACAAAAGTTGGAGAAAAATTGAAAGTTGGAGGTACGGCAAACTACGTGAACACGGATCGCACATATTTTACACAAGGTAGCTATGATGGAGTGATGGGCGTAATGAATTGGCCCAAGAGCGATGACATGAGTAACTATCTTAACCCTGACGGCACTCAAAGAAAACTTGATCCCGCCGGCAATGATAACCCGTATTGGACGATTACTAACAAACCCATCCACAATAAGGTTGATAGGGTAATAGCGAGTGGAAATGTCAGTTATGATCCTGTCGATTGGTTGAATTTAACTTATCGAGCCGGGACCGATTTTTACAGAGAAAATTTCCAAAGCATTACGATGCCAGGAACGGTTGTAGCATTAAATCAAAACGGATATATCACGGAAGCTTCTACAAGCAATCAAATTACGACTTCGACCTTTCTTGCAACATTTAAAAAGAAATTTATAAAAGATTTCAATTTTAGCTTTACAGCGGGGCACAACCTGGAAAACACCTATCGCGAAACAGTTAACAGCTCAGGTAGAAATTTTATAGACCCCTCTTTTGCAAGCATAAATAATACACTTGTAACCGATCGTACTACAACAAAGTCGATAAATAGAAGAAGAATAATTGGTGTTTTTGGTGATTTGAATTTGGATTGGAAAAATATTGCTTATCTAAATGTGAGAGGGAGAAATGACTGGTCGTCTACCTTGCCTAAAAGCAATAATTCATTTTTCTACCCTGCAATAAGTGGTTCAGTTATCTTAACTGATTTAATTGAAGAGTTAGGATCATATAAACGAAACAGTTTCTTATCATACGCCAAGATAAGAGCCGCTTGGGCACAAGTAGGTAAAGACGCCCCTTCACACGTATTAGCGACAACACTCGGCACCTATATTAACGATTTTACAATAAATCCTAGGGGGTTTATAACTAATATTAACGATTATTATGGCAATCCTACTTTAAAACCAGAATTCACTAATTCTTACGAGTACGGAGCAGAATTACGTTTTCTAAGCAATAAAATAGGGTTAGATGTAACCTATTACAAAACCGTTTCTGATGATCAAATTTTGGGAACAAGAACGCCTCCTTCTTCTGGTTCCTTTTTGGCTTATTTAAATGGCGGTTCCATTCAAAATCGAGGTATCGAGGCAATAGTTAATATTCAAGCGGTTAACAAATCAAATTTTAGCTGGAATGCAGATATAAACTTTAGTACGAACAAAGCCAAGGTCTTAAGCTTGCCTGGTCAACTAGATCGCGTGGAGCTTTCTGACGCATGGACATTTGGGAATCGTGCACAAGGAGCGGCATTTTTAGACGGCTCTGTATTTGGCATAAATGGATATAGTTGGAAAACGAATAACGAGGGACAATTATTATTAGATAATAACGGCTATCCTCAATTAAACCCGGCTATGTCTCAAATCGGAGATCGAAACCCAAGTTGGCAGGGTGGCATAACAAATACTTTTAGGTATAAAGCCTTTTCATTATCCTTTATGTGGGACTTTAGAGTTGGTGGAGATATTTATAATGCCACCGAGAACGCCTTAGTATATTCCGGACTTAGTACAAAAACCCTAAATAGAGGAACGAAAGTTTTTGATGGAATAATAGAAAGTACAGGAGAAACAAATACTTTACCTGTAGAGCTCAATCAAGATTTCTATCAAACATTATATGTATTCGATGGTAAAGAATTTGTGGAAAAAGGTAGTTGGGCAAGATTACGATATACTAGTTTTACATATAACGTACCAAGAGAGGTTTTAAATTCAATCGGCATTCAACAGCTACAATTCACTTTAACAGGACGCAATTTACTATTGTTTACGAATTATTCTGGGGTCGACCCGGAAGTTTCAGGAAGCGGCGCGGGTGTTGGCGGAACGGGATCGTTCGGATTTGATAATCTTGGTGTGCCAGCAACCAAAGGATTTGATATAGGTTTAAGAGTAACATTTTAAAGTCATGAAAACTAAACATATAAAACTTATTTTAATAGTTGCATTCTCTGTAATTATTAGTTCATGTGAAAAATATTTGGATATAAACGATGATCCAAACAATCCAACAAAAGTATCTGCTGCTAATAGAATCGCAGGTGCCATAACAACTTCCAATGGCGCTGCTCAATGGAGAGGTAGCAGGGAGTTAGCAGGGGTCACCCAATATGGTCTAACAAGTTTAACCAGTGGATCAAATAGAAATGCTGAAACTTGGCGTTTTACGTCCGCCTATTTCCTGTGGCAGAACACTTACGTTAATACCCTGCCAAATTGCGTTGATTTAGTTGTGTTAGGACAAGAGGAAAATAATTCACATTTTGTTGGAGTGGGTAAAACACTTATGGCTTTAAATTTCGGATTACTTACTGATCAATATGGATCCATAGCTGTTGACGATTATTATGATGGTATTTCCCAAATAAATTTAACACCAAAATTTGAAAGCCAACAAACGGTGTACGAACGCATCCAAACGCTTTTAGATGAAGCGTTAATCGCATTTGATGGCCCAAACGCTACCAGCCTTAATGCCAGCAATGGCGATATTATATACCAAGGAGATGTAACAAAATGGAAAAAATTTGCTTGGGCTTTAAAGGCTAGGTACTTGAACCACTTAAGTAAAAAGAGTGCTTTGTATAATCCATCAGCCATAATAGAGGCATGTCAGAATGCCTTTGACGGTGATAACATGGATGCTGAATTCCCCTATCTTGCTGGCGGGCTGGATACTGATACGAACCCCTGGTCAAATTGGGGAGGATTTACTGAAAGAGAAAATCCAAGGTATTACTCATGGTCACAATTTTTTGTAAACATGCTTAACTCTTTCCCTGTCACCAACAATAGCTATCAAGATCCGAGAATATCGAAAATCATGAGTTATGCTCCTAGTGACAGTACATACAGAGGGCTTGCTCCGGGGGCAGGCCTAGCCGGTGGACAAGGACTTTTAGCCAATGGCACACCCGGAGACGCCACTAAAACAGACACTTCCGACTACGGCAGGTTCAGTCAAAGTGGTTTTTACACGAATACAACCTCCCCTTTTCCATTTATCACATACTCAGAAGTAAAATTTATAGAAGCCGAAGCACGACTAAGAAATAATGATAATAGCGGTGCACTAAATGCTTATGAAGAAGGTGTAAAATCAAATATGAGAAAATTAGGTGTTAATGTGCAGGACATTAATAATTATTGGCAAGCGCAGCTATCAGATGGACTTGCCATTCATTTCAATAATTTTATCGAAGGACTTAGTCACATCATGAGGCAAAAATACATAACCTTATGTTTAAACCCTGAAACATGGGTTGATATGCGAAGGATGAATTACAGTCGCGATATCTATGGTCCTTCCTTAATGCGGCCTATTAACCTCAATACTATTATTTTTGAACCGAACAATCAAAATCAATGGATTCAAGCTATGATCTATGAGAATAATGAACAGAATAGAAATCCGGAAGCGGTTGGCGACAATAGTGAAAAATATAGATTACTTACGCCTCTCTGGTGGAACGTTGAAGAATAAATAACTAAACTGCTTAAAGAGCGGAAGAGGGATCTTGACGGTGTGAAGATTCCTCTTTTATACATATTCCAATTAGACCTATGAAGACATCCAGCTCATATAAAAGATCATTAATTTATCCGTTTACTTTTCTCCTTTTTGGAATCTCAAGTTGTGCAAAGCAAACATTCAGAATTATAGATAAACCCATCACATTCGATGAAGAACGTAAATCTTTAAGCATCTCCTATTTAAAAGACCGACATGGCTTAATTAAAAATACCGCATCCATTGAACCAAAAATGATTGTATTACATTGGACAGCTATTCCTTCGATTGAAGCCTCATTCGATACAATGAATTCAGTAACCTTACGAAATTCACGAAAAGATCTGGTGAATCTTAGTAATTTAAATGTGTCTGCTCACTTTCTGATCGATCGAGATGGTACCATCTTCAGGCAGCTACCAGATACTGCATTCGCTAGGCATGTCATAGGTTTAAACTATTGCGCCATTGGTGTTGAAAATATAGGCAGTGATAACTCTCCCCTTACAAAAGCACAGCTAAAGGCAAATGAGCAATTAATTAGATACCTTAAAAAGAAATATCCGATCTATTATGTTATTGGACACTACGAATATACATTATTTAGAGGTCATCCTTTATGGAAAGAGACAGATTCTACTTATGAAACGAAAAAGACAGACCCAGGGCGAAGATTTATGAAAAGAATTCGTAAAAGAATAGCAGACTTACAATTAAAGGGTGCAGGCTAAACACAAATAATATCTTATCTGAACGAATCAATCATTATGTAAAGAGTGTAAACAGCTTTTAGAGACGCCTGTCTCTTCTTTCAAGATAATCAACCTGATAGATTCGATTACAAATCTGTTAGACAACATTTTTATATCCTATTTATGGCTGTTCTCTAATAGAGTAGCCATTTTTCTATTATTGTTTACCGCAACCTTTTAATAACAAAAAGGTAACAGCAATTCAACACAAACAAAATACATAATGCATACTATTGCACAAATAATACTTATTTATGCATAATTTGTTAATATAATCGAATATAAAACGCAAAAAATTGCAATAAAAACAAATATATTACTTATTATTGCACTAGTAAGCCAATTATTAAGTTGCATGATTATGCAACCTTCAAACCATTAAATTGATCGGGTGATTATTTTATTGGATTTAGACGGGCACTTGCCATGTTTCGTTTCAACTACTGAATACTAATTTAGACACCATATGAACTTAAACAAACTAGATTTCTAACCTTTAAAGTCAACCCAAAATGAAAAAAAAATTACTCCTATTTTTTATGGGATTGTTTTTTGCGTCGGCCGTCACGCTTGCGCAAGAAAGAAACATCACAGGAAGAGTCTCCTCTGCAACAGACAAACTTCCTCTTCCTGGTGTGTCCGTAAAAATCAAAGAGGCAAATCAGGGCGTTACCACGAATGATGCTGGCGCTTATTCGATCAGTGCAAAAGAAGGTCAAACCTTGGTATTTTCCTATATAGGTTCAAATACAAGAGAAATTGTAGTTGGTAAAGAAAACACGATCAACGTTCAACTCGAGCTGAATGAAACCTCGCTCAATGAAGTTGTAATAGTTGGTTTTGGAACGCAAAAAAGGGCAAACTTAACAGGGGCAGTATCAACTGTTGATGTCCAAAAGACATTTGAAACCCGACCTATAACCGATCCTGTGCGTGCTTTACAAGGCGTTGTCCCTGGGCTTACCATTACGACTCCTAGTGGTAATTTGGGCACGAATCCTACGATACGATTAAGGGGAGCAAGAGGTTCCATCAACACAGGTACCGCTGGGGCGCAACCTTTAATATTAGTAGACAATGTGGAGGTTCCTTCCTTACAAATGATAAACCCAAATGATATCGCAACGGTATCTGTTCTCAAAGACGCAGCATCTACTTCTATTTATGGCACCAGAGCTGCGTGGGGAGTTATTTTAATCACCACCAAATCTGGAAAAAGAGATACACCCAGCAGGATCACCTACACAAACAACATTGCCCTACAAAAACCAACCAAATCACCTGAAATCGCCGATGCAGCTGCTGGCACACGAATGGCGTTAGATGCTGCTTTGCGAAGAAATCCTTCGCAGCCATTTTTTTCGAGTTTGGGGGTACGTTTCGACGAGTTGGCAATCCAAAAAATGCAAGAATGGGAAACCTTATATGGCGGACAAGATTTAGGACCTGAAATGGTTGAAGGTCGCGATTTTGAAGTAAGAGATGGTGCTTTATTTTTTTATAGACCTTGGGATGCTCCCGACATGTACATGAAAGAATATACGCCACAACAAAACCACAATTTAAGCATTAATGGTGGGAGTGATAAAATTAATTACAATATGGGTTTTGGCTACCTTGGCCAAGATGGGGTGCTTAAAGTTAACCCAGACCAATACGACCGATACAATCTAAACTTAGCAGTAAACGCTTCCGTAAATAAATGGTTGGATGCGCGAACGAAAGTACTTTATTCGAACTCCAAATTAACCCAGCCCTATTCGTACAATGGAGATGTCTACGATCCCTGGTTTTACCTATATCGATGGCCTAAAACATTTCCTTATGGAACCTATCAAGGGCAACCGTTTAGAAATGCAATTACTGATGTGGAACAAGCCAATATGACAAGTACTAAGTCTAACATGACCCGTATCAACGTTGGTGGAACCGCAAAGATTCTTCCGGGACTCACATTGGACGCCGATTATACATATACTAAACTGAACGATCTTGAACATGTTGTTGGAGGATCGGCAAAAGGGTGGAATTATTGGAATGGAAATCCTATGACCTTAGAAACGTATACAACTCCTGCTCATGATCGGGTGAGCAGAAATTCCAGTTGGGAAGATCGACATGTTTTTAATGCTTATGGAAATTATGCAAAAGAGTATGGCGACCATGCTTTTAAAGCATTATTAGGGACCAATTTGGAAGTATTTCAGAATGGCAATCATTTTTCCCAAAGAATGGGATTGATGGACCCCTCCAAAGGAGAACTTAACTTAGCTGCAGGCGCACAGACCGTTGGTGGAAGAGCTAGACATTGGTCAACCTTAGGATATTTTGCTCGCCTGAACTATTCCTTTCAAGACAAATTTCTTTTGGAGCTTAACGGGCGCTATGATGGCTCTTCTAGATTCCCAGTAAACGACAAATGGGCCTTCTTCTCTTCCTTATCTGCTGGATACATTCTTTCGCAAGAAAAATTCATGGATTTTGCTAAACCCTATTTAAGCTTCTTAAAAATAAGAGGGTCTTATGGAAGTGTCGGTAATCAAAATATTGGAGAAAATGTTTTTCTTCCAATTATGCCGGCCTACCCAACCAGCAACCTAGCAGGTAAGTGGCTCATTGGTGATGCATTCATCCCAACCTTCCAAAATCCAAATGTAGTGGCGCCCACGTTAACTTGGGAACGAGTTACCACCACCGACTTTGGTGTAGACGCTAATTTTTTCAACGACAAGGTTAATTTAAGCTTTGACTGGTATAATCGTACAGTTAGCGATATGTTAAGCGAAAGTTTAACACTCCCCTCATCTTTCGGAGCTAAGGCTCCTATTCTTAATGCCGGAAAAATGCAAACAAAGGGCTGGGAGCTCTCTGTCGGCTATAATCATACGTTCAACAATGGATTGAATATAAGTGCCATGGGTCAACTAAGTGATTTTAAAGAAAGAGTCACTGAATTTCCCGGTAATTCAACGAAGAATTTCGAACAAACAATAGTCAGCTCTCCTGTTTATGAAGGACAAGTAAGCGGTGAAATTTGGGGTTATGAAACCGATCGTTTTTTTACCAAAGACGATTTTCAGCAGGATGCGAGTGGCAACTTATTAACCGATGATAGAGGTCACTATATTTTAGTAGAAGGCATAGCTTCCCAACAGCGGTTTGAAGGAACTAGTCCCTGGTTCTTCTATGGCCCTGGTGATATAAAATATAAAGATTTAAACGGTGATGGCGTTATCAGTGATGGCGAGAATACCGTTGGTAACCCCGGTGATCAAAAGGTTATTGGAAATTCCACGCCAAGATGGCAATATGGTTATCGAATGGACTTTAGCTATAAGGGCTTTGATTTTGGATTTTTCTTACAAGGCGTTGGTAAAAGGGATTTATGGGCTGCCGGCACCATGGAAATCCCAGGATTTAGAGCTGCGGAGGGATGGTACCAACATCAATTGGACTACTGGACACCTGAAAATCCCAATGCATTTTACCCACGTCCTACCGATCATGAACAGAATAGAAGCAATAAGAATTTTCTGGTACAGACGAAATACCTGCTTGACATGTCTTACCTAAGAGTTAAGAACCTTACGTTTGGATACTCACTACCACAAAAATTAATCAACAAAGCAAAAATCCAAAACCTACGAATCTTTTTCAGCGGTGAGAACTTATTCGAATTGATCGATAATGTAGATATTCCTATTGATCCAGAGACAGATTATACCCCATGGGGCTTAAATGATCCAAATTCTTTTGGAAGGGTTTATCCTTACAGAAGAACATATTCACTAGGTGTTCAACTAACCTTATAAAATTATTCTTATGAAAAGTAACTTAATAATATATTTATTAGCCCTCCTCTTATTTGTGGGATGCAAAAAGGATTTCCTTGAACGAGATCCGCTTGATGAACTTACAAACAATGATTATTGGTCGAGCGAAAACAATGTAGAAACGTTTTCTTTTGGCTTTTATGAGCGGTATTTCAAAGGTTATGGTGCTGGCAACGGCTGGGGAAATTATTTTTCCGGTGAAAGTCTAAACGACGATTTTGCCAGTACAGCTCCTGCTCAATTTGTCCAAATTGTTCCCTCATCTGCTGCTGATGCTGTCTGGACGTTTGATTGGGTTAGACGAGCAAATGTTATGTTGGCTGGAATACCTCAAGTGCCTATGGACGATGAAGCAAAAAATCATTGGACAGGCATTGCCCGCTTTTTTAGAGCAATGGAATACCATCGGCTCGTGAGTCGTTTTGGCGATATGCCCTGGTATGATCAGGTTGTAGATTACCTAGACACAGAACAACTCTATAAAAAGAGAGATCCCCGCACATTCGTGACAGATAAGATGTTGGAAGATTTTCAATTTGCAGCAGAAAATGTGCGTTTTGAAAATGGAGAAAAGGGACTGACTGTGAACAAAGATGTTGTATTAGCTTTTATGTCGCGCGTCTTTTTGTTTCAGGGTACCTGGCTCAAATACCATGATATCGATCAAGAAAAAGCCAAAATCTACTTGGAAGCGGCTAAATGGGCATCAAATGAACTTATCTTATCAGGTCGGTATACGCTCGGACCAGATTATCGCTCCTTGTTCAATGCACTTGACTTGAGTACAAATCCAGAAATGATTTTATACAGAAAATATGCCGTTGGTATCTTGACACATGCCCTGCATAGCAACAATAACAAAGAATCTCAAGCCGGTATCTCGAAAAATGCCCTTGAAAATTACTTGTGTGCTGATGGGCTTCCTGTAACATTATCTAAGTTCTACAAAGGTGATAAGTTAATTAGTGATATTCTTACAGATAGAGACCCTCGAATGCTAGGTACTGTGATACCCCAATTAAGACTTCAAGGAATTGTAACGAATTATTCCACTTCCGGATATTCCGTGCATAAATTCCTTAACGAATCTATTAAAGACCTTCCGGAAGGAAATCTAAGCGGAAACCCAACCGATGCTCCTATTATTAGATATGGTGAAGTATTAATTAACTACGCCGAAGCCTGCGCCGAACTGGGTACAATCACACAAGAAGATTTAGATAAATCTATCAATGTGCTTCGCAAAAGAGGAGGTCTCCCAAATAAATTACCTGATTTACAAGTTTCAGGTTCTTCAGCCATGGTAAATAATATTGCTTATTCAGATCCAAAAAAAGATGCTGAAATATCTTCTATCTTATGGGAAGTTAGACGCGAACGTAGAGCTGAGCTGATGATGGAGGGCTTTCGGTTTGACGACCTGAGACGTTGGAAAAAGTTGGGTTATACTGACACCAGAACCAATATAAACATCAATCGCGGCGCTTGGATCAACAAAAATGATTACTTAGACGACAAAGGTAAGAGTAAAGTTGCTAATCTTGTATTGGAGGGTGGTGGCGATATTGGCTACATTATCCCCGCTTATAGGCCGGAGTCGCAACGAATATTTGATAATGAGCGCGTTTATTTATGGCCCTTACCCATTGATCAAATTACGCTGTATCGAGAAAACGGATCTGAACTTAAACAAAACCCGGGCTGGTAATCATTTTACGCAATGGAGTATTTTTCTTATACTTACTCCATTGCATCATTTATTTATATCATGATAAAATATATTTTCACACTAACAGTCGCTTCTATTTTAGTTACCCAGGCAAGCTGCACTTCAATATCTTCGCAAGGAGAAAAGGTTATTAAAAACACGTCAGTAGCCACGCGTACATCCGAAATACTTACCGGTGCAGACCAACTGGAAGCTTATCTCCCATTGTTGAAAGACAAAAAGATAGGTTTAATGGGTAATCAGACGTCCATCGTCGGTGCAGACAAAAAACATCTTGTGGATGTTTTGTTTGAACATAATATCGACTTAAAATTTGCCTTTGCTCCTGAACATGGTTTTCGCGGCAGCATCGAGCGGGGGGAAAAAGTTTCCAACGATGTAGATGAAAAAACAGGGCTGCCATTACATAGTCTTTACGGAAAAAACGAAAAGGCAGACTCTATTGTCAACTCGATTGATATTATGCTGTTTGACTTACAAGATGTGGGTGCTCGCTTTTACACTTATATTGCTTCCATGCATCGGGTCATGCAATTATGCGCCAATCATGGCAAGAAGGTGATCGTTTTGGATCGCCCAAATCCAAATGGCGATCAGGTAGACGGCCCGGTTAGGAAAGACGATAAATTTAAATCCAATATTAGCTTTCACAAGATCGCTATGATCCACGGTTTGACAGTTGGCGAACTGGCACAAATGATCAATGGTGAAAATTGGTTAGATCAAGGCAAGCAGTGCGATTTAACGGTTATACCTGTTAAAAATTGGGATCATAAAACACCGTATGAACTTCCAATAGTCCCTTCCCCTAGCCTGCCCAACTACATTTCAGTCCGTCTATACATGTCATTATGCTTATTCGAAGCTACTGACATAAGTGTTGGAAGAGGTACCGATTGGCCTTTTCAGGTTTTAGGATACCCTAATCCGGTTTTTGGCAAATTCACCTTTACGCCAGGCACGAAACCCGGAATGAGTGCACATGTGGAACAACAAGATCAATTATGCTATGGCTTAGATCTACGAAATGAAGATCCTAAAACAACCACCTTCACGCTTAAATACTTATTAGATTTTTACAGCATTGCTAAAAAAGCCGGCATAGCGGCCAAATTCTTCGCGAGACCCGACTTTTTTAACAAGCTAGCAGGTAATGATCAGCTAATCAAGCAGATTAAAGCTGGCATGACAGAAAAACAAATTAAAGCAAGTTGGGCACCAGAGCTAGCGGCTTATAAAAAGATGCGCAAAAAATATCTTTTATATGCTGACTTTGAATAAAAAACGGATGAGAATATTCATTATAGGGTTACTATTCTTCATCGCAAGTAAGGGCTACGGCCAGCACTTTAAGTTTGCACATGTAACAGATACGCATGTAGGAAGCGAGACCGGAGCAGATGATTTAAGAAGAACTGTTAGGGATATTAATAAAAATAGCGATCTGAAGTTCGTTATTGTTTCTGGCGATATCACCGAATTTGGCGCTGATGATGAGTTAAAACTCGCTAAACAGATATTGGACAGTATCGCCATCCCTTACTATGTGATACCGGGTAATCATGACACAAATTGGTCTGAAAGTGGTGGAAATAGTTTTCGAAAGACCTTTGGTTCCGAAACGTTTTATTTTACTTATGATGGTTACCGCTTCGCCGGAACGAATTCAGGTCCAAATATGCGTATGAGTCCCGGACAAGTGCCAAGGGAAAATTTAGTGTGGCTCGATTCTATATTACAGATTGATCCGCAGTTGCCGTTGATATACGTCAATCACTATCCCCAAGATTCCTCCTTAAACAATTGGTACGAAGCGCTAGATCGCATCAAGAAATATGATATTCGTCTATTTCTCTGCGGCCACGGACATACCAATAAAGTGTATGACTTTGAAGGAATACCCAGCGTTATGGGACGGTCAAACTTGCGCGCAAAAAAAGCTATCGGCGGATATAATATTGTAACAATAAGCCCTTCTAATGCACTTTATCAGGAACGAAATCCAGATAGCATTACCCATGAACCTTGGCATACCGTTCAATTAATCAATCATCACTTCGAAAAAGATGCGGTTCGACACCCAAGACCCGATTACACAGTCAACAAAAAATATGGTAATATTCAACAAGAGTGGCTTTTTGACGACAACAGTGATATAGGTACCGGTATAGCGCAGGCAAATGATAAAATATTTACGGGCAATACAAATGGCGAAGTATATGCTTTAAATCTTAAAAACGGAAAGAAAATCTGGACCTTTAAAACAGGTGGAAAAATATATTCAACTCCTGCCGTATGGAAAGACATCCTAGTGGTTGGCTCTTCTGACAACTTTATTTATGGCCTTCATACTAAAAATGGGACACTTTTATGGAAAATCAAAGCGGGTAAAGCGGTGTTGGGTTCTGCTGTTATTCATAAGGGAACAGCTTACATCGGTGCTTCAGACGGCATATTTAGAGCTATCCATATAAAAAGTGGAAAGCTGTTATGGAGCTTCGAAAAACTACAAGGCTTCGTTTCGACCAAACCTTTGTATTATAATGGAACAATTTATTTCGGTACCTGGGGAAATGAATTTTATGCATTGGATGCTACAACAGGCGCTAAAAAGTGGCAATGGAGTAATGGTGCCTCTAGCAGAATGCTATCCCCTGCCGCATGTTATCCGGTAGCCGCCAATGGACGGATCTTTATTGTAGCGCCCGACAGATATATGACCGCTTTGCAAGCAGATAATGGATCACTTATATGGCGCAAAAAAATGGAGGAATATCGTGTACGGGAATCGATTGGACTGTCAAGTGACAGCTCCCTTGTTTATGCCAAAACGATGGATGGGCAACTTATTGGCGTTTCTACAACAGCGAAAGACATGCAAGTTGAGTGGAAGTCATCTTTACAGCTCCCTTATGAATTGGCTCCTACAGCTATTATTGAAAAAAATGACAGGATATTTGTTCCAAGTAATGCTGGTTTATTATCGGCCGTAGACCGTCTATCGGGGAAAGTTATCTGGCAATATAAAGTATCCAATTGCCTAGTGAACCCTATTTTACCACTCGGAAAAAGTCAGGTTATTCTTAGTACGATGGATGGTAGGATTGTAAATTTAAATTATTGACACATGAAAGGGTGGCTATTTATAGGGATGATATTGCTAAGCTGGTATGCTTGCACGGTAAAAAAGCCAGTGGAGAAAACGCAAGAAACCGTTATTAGAATTAACCAACTGGGTTATACTCCAAAGGGAATAAAAATAGCCGTTTTTGGGGCGCTGACAGCCCATTCCATTTCGGATTTCACGATCGTGGAAGCAAAAATAAACAAGGTTTTATTCAAAGGAAATGCAGGAAACGCTTACGGCGCTTACGGTCCCTTTAAGCAAACTTACCGTTTAGATTTCTCTCATTTTACTGACACGGGTAGCTTTTATATTCAAGCAGGTACTACTCGGTCACCAACATTTCGTATTGCTCGGGATGTATACAAAGGAAAAGCAGATTTCGTTCTTCGTTATATGCGCCAGCAACGCAGTGGCTATAACCCCTATTTAAAAGATTCCTGCCATACCGAAGACGGTTTCACTTTATATGCTGCAACAGTAGGATTAGCAGACAGCACAAAAATTGATGTCGTTGGGGGGTGGCATGATGCATCTGATTATTTACAATATTCAACAACATCGGCTAATGCAACTTACCATCTTCTAGCTGCTTACCGAGACTTCAAAGATGTCTTCGATGATAAAAAAAGTGCCAATGGTTTGGATGGAAAAAACGGTATTGCAGATGTATTAGACGAGGCAAAATGGGGTTTAGATTGGATGTTAAAAATGCACCCTGCACCTCATCTACTTTTCAATCAGATAGCTGACGACCGGGATCATGCGGGTATGCGTATGCCCGCACAAGACAGTCTTTATGGCCGCGGTCATGAACGCCCTGTATATTTTATAAATGGCCATCCTCAACAACGTGGAAAATTCTTGAATAATACAAGTGGGACAAGTTCTACCGCTGCAAAATTCACCAGTGCATTTAATGTGGCTAGCCTACTATTTAATCAAATAGACACATCTTATGCTAACTTACTAAGACAGAAAGCCGGAAGTGCATACCTATTTGCCAAAATAAAACCCGGCGTAACACAAACGGTCTCCGTAAAATCGCCCTATATTTATGCCGAAGAGAATTGGGCAGATGATATGGAATTGGCTGCTGCTACCCAATGGCTAACAACACAAGAGCCCAAATATCAGCAGGAAGCGATGGAATATGCTAAACAAGAAAAAATAACACCTTGGTTTGAGAAAGACACTGCCGCACATTATCAGTGGTATCCCTTCGTCAATCTTGGGCATTACGAGCTCGCTAAAACACTAACTGGAAAAGATCGTGGGGAAATTATTTCATATTATCGCGAAGGAATTGAAAAAGTATGGGCAAGAGCGAAGAAAAACGCCTTTTTTAGAGGAGTCCCTTTTATTTGGTGCAGCAATAATCTAACGGTTTCATTTGCAATACAATGCTTATGGTATAACGCCCTAACAGGTGACGATTCCTATGCAACTTTAGCGCAGGCAAATATCGACTGGTTATTTGGCTGTAATCCCTGGGGAACAAGTATGGTCTACGGGTTACCATCTTGGGGCGACACGCCAAGGGACCCGCATTCGGCTTTTACACATTTAAAAAATTTCCCTATCGATGGCGGTTTAGTTGATGGTCCTGTATACGGTAATATCTTCAATGGTTTGATTGGTATAAAACTCGTTAAACCTGATGAATATAAACCATTTCAATCAAGTTTAGCCGTCTATCACGATGATTATGGAGATTACAGTACAAATGAACCTACAATGGATGGTACTGCTTCTCTTATTTATCTTTTGGCTGCAAAAGAAAACGAGCTGCTGGAGGAGGCTCAAGCAAAAAAGTAATTAAAGATAGGTATGGCGCTATCTATAGGGGCGATATTCAACAAAAAACTATAAGCCTTATTTTCTCTGCAGACGAATTTGCGGAAGGTACTGATACGATACTTAAAATATTGAATCAGTATCAAATAAAAAGTTCGTTCTTTTTAACCGGAAGATTTTATGAAAATCCAAAGAATTATTCATTTATAAAGAACATGATAAAAGCAGGGCACTATACGGGGGCACATTCCGATCAACATCTTTTGTATTGCGATTGGAATAACAGAGATAGCTTGCTTGTTACAAAAACACAGTTTGATGCAGACCTTAGAGAAGTCTATCGAAAAATGATCTCTTTCGGCATCCATAAAGAGGACGCCCGTTATTTTCTTCCACCCTATGAGTGGTACAACAAAGAAATAAATGTTTGGACTAGCAATCATGCATTACAATTAATTAACTTTACGCCCGGAACACTCACAACGGCTGATTATACACTGCCTGAAATGGGAACAAAGTATCGTTCGTCCGATAAAATTTTTGACTCTGTTGTCTCCTATTCCAAGCAACAGAAAAATGGACTTAACGGCTTTATTATGCTGATACACTTAGGGGTAGGACCCAAAAGAGAAGATAAATTTTACCATAAACTACCCATGCTGCTTGATAGTTTACTAGCTGAGGGATACCGATTTAAAAAAATAAATGAATTACTAGAACAATAAAATGCATGTTTTTTTAGTTTTAAAATATA
>DATMSZ010000470.1:0-24349 GCA_035565175.1 Pseudosphingobacterium sp. | reverse complement strand
AATCATCTTCTTGAGCCATCACCATCGCTTCCTTTTGGTGGGTTACCTTCGCTCTGTTTTTCGTTTTGTACTTATTCACTTGCTTACGCAAAGATTCTACGGCTAAATCCGTCGCCTCCTCAAAACTTTTAGCCTGCCCTTTCGCGAAAAGCTGCCCTCCTGGTATACTAAGTTTGAACTCCGTAATCTTATTTGATTCATCTTCAACATTTTCTAATTTAAGATAGCACTCGCCTGCAATAATCTGATCAAAAAATTGATCTAATTTGTCTACACGACGCTGAATAAAGTCTAACAATTTCTTGTCTGCCTTAAATTGAATAGATTGCGTGGTAATGTTCATAATTTCCTCCTTTTTTAAGCTTTCGGATGAGCCTGTTTGTAAATAGATTTTAAACGTTCCACTGAATTGTGTGTATACACCTGTGTGGCCACTAAATTAGCGTGACCTAGCAGCTCCTTTATCGCATTCAAATCAGCCCCTCTGTTCAATAAAGCTGTAGCAAAACTATGCCTGAGTATATGAGGGCTTCTTTTTTGCTGAGAAGTTATCAGTGACAAATAACTTGTTACTACTTTGTAAACCAGCTTTGGATAAACTTGTTCACCTTTATTAGTAACGACTAAAGTTAAGGAATTGTTATCTAAACTTTCAAGTTTTTTTAATAATAAATATCGCTTAATCAAATCAACCAAATTGGGAAGCAAGGGTACTATCCGCTCCTTATTTCTTTTACCTAAAATCCTGACACTCTGCTGATAAAAATCTATATCACTTTCTTTTAAATGGATAAGCTCCGAAAGCCGCATTCCAGTCCCAAACAAGAGTTCCAATATCAGTCGGTCCCGCTGTCCCTCGAAATTTTTATCAAAAATTTCATCATGATCCAAAAGCTTATCAATCTTTTCTTCCTGAACAACCACAGGCAATTTTTTTGGCGTTTTTAGCGCTTTAACTAAACTTGTCGGATTTTCATTATATAAACCTTCGCGTTGCAAAAATTTATAATAACTCCGCAGCGACGATAACGCCCTATTTACTGAAACCGGCGTCAATCGCTTATCCATCAAATTGGACAAATAAAATCTAACATCCTTGTGTGTAAGTGTATCAAAAGCCACCCCCTGCCCTTCCCAAAAAGCAAGATATGTTACGATATCCTTTTCGTAGGCTTTTACCGTATGGGTCGAATAATGCTTCTCGAATTTTAAAAAGGATATAAAACGTTCTAAATACATACCTTGGTTATTAGTTATTAGTTGTTGGTTATTAGTTATTAGTTGTTGGTTATTCGTTATCCATTACGAGAGCAAAGTGGCTTAATTAATGGTCACACCGCAAACTCACTTTAAACTGAACCATTCAACTATTTAACGATTCAGCTACTTAACGATTCTCATTTATAAAATTCGTCACTTTTTGCTACAACTGATTTCTTGTAATTTTCCCCTTCACAATAAAAAGTTTCACAATAGCTCGTCTATCAACCACCGTGTCACCTTTGAAGCTAGGATTGGAGGCTCTTAAAATCAATTTATTTTTATCTTCATGCTCGTAAAGCAATTTAACGGTCACCATGTTATTAGCCAATTCATTTGTAACCACTAAATACGCCTCTCCCCATTGTATGACTTCATGATTTATCACCTCCTTAATAGCAATAATTTCTCCACTTGCAAATCGTGGGTACATACTGTCACCATAAATAGGCAAATACGCCGTGCAATCATTAAATGGTCTAAAATTAACATAAAATTCGGGCGTCTCTTGAAAAACATCAGGCCCATCAAATATCATATCTGCCAATTGAATATTGTAGTAAGGAACTTCTTCTCTCCGTTCCGTAGAATAATCGCCCGTGCTACTGTTCCCTCCTTCTTTTGGATAAGGTCTATTAGTAGAAAATATTGGCTCCTCTCCCTTTTCCAGCCATTTAGCATTAATAGAATGGTATTTTATCACATCTTTTAATAGTCTTTTTCCTATCTTTCTTTTACCATTTTCAACAGACGACAAATTACTAACATGTTTGGTTACGGCTCCATAAAACTCAACTAATGTCATATTTTTGGATAATCTAGCTTCTTTAAGATATCTTCCAATATTATTCAATTTTGTTTCATCCATATATTACAAAAATATTTTTATATCAAAAAAATTTCTTTTTATTTTCATTTTTATTTACTTTTACAACACTAACAAGCAATATACACATAATTCTACATAGGGGTCAATATTACATTAAATTAAACGTTATGAAAACCATTCAATTCACCACCAACCTCACGCACTTTCGCTATCTCAATGAAGAAGCCATTCAAAATCCGCTGGCTTTTATCGAAGACTTCTGCCGCAACCTCACGTCAATAGAATTGTTCAGACAAGACCTGCTAGAACTATTTCAGGCAGCTTGTACCCGAAAAAATGATAACAATGGCAGGTATTACAGAAGATCGTCAGATTATGTTTTTGACCATAAGCTGTGCATACAGCTAATAGAAGCTTTATGGATATTCTATCATCAACTATCTGAAGATTTGACATTGCCGGAAAGTCATCCCTATCATCAAAAATCGAAATGGAGAAGAGACCTTATCGATATTGAAAGCAGGCTTGACAGCCCAGCTAGATATTTTCGCAAACTAGAGAACGCAGAAATCAATAATATTGCGCTTTTCCTAAAAGACCTTTTTAATTACCGCGATCTGACAGAGTGGAGAGAAGTACTCGATGATATTCTGTATTATGCTCATGCAGAAGAAAGCTTAGGCTATGGTTCAGAGATCTGCAGTGAGCTCATTCCCCTTATGGATTACCTTGAGAAAATAACAGAAGCGATCTTCTTAATCGCAGATTTAACCATACCAAACCCGCGGGGAAATGATCTGTACCTTTTAAAAAACCACGACGACAAAAAAGTGCATGCAGTTGAAGAACACCAAACACCTGTTAAAGCAGACGATCATATGGAATCCTACCTTGAGCACAATCTAGATGATGATAATTTTACTGAAAGCTTAATACATTACCTTGATAAATATTGGAGTCCTGCAGAAGAAGATAGTTCGCCATTTAATCATGAAACAATCGTTTAACCGAAAGAAGATTGTTAGAAAACTGCGATTAAACGTAATGTATAAAACAAAAAAAGCCATTCGCAAGCTAATACGAATGGCCTTTTTATGATTGATACCTAAAACTTAGATCGTATCTTGATTCAACGATTGTTTATAGATAGCTTTTTTAATTTGAGTACGGCGGGTAACAGATTTTTTCTCGTAAGCCTGGCGCGAACGAAGTTCTCTTAATACTCCTGTTTTCTCAAATTTTTTCTTGAAACGTTTTAAGGCTTTATCTAACGACTCGCCATCTTTTACATTTACGATAATCATATTCTTATATACCCCCTTTCGTTGATAATTTTTGGGACAACAAAGATACATGTTTTTTTTAAAAATAAAAATCCCGAGATACTTAATTCTATAATAATCTAAAATCACGAGGCCCTAAAATAATCTATAAAGGCTGCTTTGGATCAGAAATTAATCAGATGAATCACCTTTGAGGATGCTGGCGCGTAACGCGAGAGAAGCAATATGGGTATCTGCATAAGTATATTGCACTTCTGCTTTTAAAAATCCATGTCCCAAAATGACACCGCAACCTCCTGCAGGTTTTGTCTTTTCAATTTTGGAGTTGAATAAATCCGCATATTCTAAACTGGAGTTATCTACCGCATCCTGAATGAATTCATTATTGATCTTTAACTTAAAAACACCATCACTCCCTAAATCACTATGCTGTCGCACAGCTCCTCCATGTCCATATATTTCAATAAAGGGATTAATTCTATAATTAAAAAAAAGTAATGCTTGCTGCGTTTGTGTTTTATGAGAAAGTACTACTCTAGTGCCTTCAGTGCTAAAATAATCATTATTGAAAGTTAAAAAACGATCACCATTAGGTGTAAATTTCACCTTGTTTCTCATATAAGAAAATAAAATATTAACGGTAAAATTAGGATCTTCCTCATCCGTAAACCATTGCGATAGGCTATGGCGTATACCGCCACCTAAAGCAGAAATATCTACTTTGCCTTCATCCAACCCAACTGCAACCGGCATCACCCTTAACGAAATTTCAGTACTTTTGCCTAGCCCAACGCTTATTTGAGGCATAATAAAAGGTGTTACCCCTACTTCTGTTCCAATTCCATCAATCATATTAAAGTTGGCGCTTAGATATTCTCCGTTTAGCGGATTTACTAATCTGTTATTGGTTGACGGATCTAATAAGAAAAGATGCATAGCTCCTCCTTTGGCGTCCGTAAACATACCGGGCGTAATGGGCGAGGTATGTATATTTGAACTTTGATATAGTTGATTAGTCAATATATAACGGTTCTCATCATTAATCGGTATAATGGCAGAAGACCCCACTATACTGAAAGATATATGTCCTGCTTTCTTAGGGATAGCACCACCCTGCCAACCTTGATTCAGAGAAAACCCAAAATTTGAAGAGAACAAGTTCGTATAAGCGGCCAAGTAGCTATTTGCAAAACGTTCTAAATCTCTGACCTGGATTTCATAATCTTGAATGGTCTGTGCTGCTCCCCTGAAAGGGGTAAAGAGATCAAATAGCAAGATATTAATTACGAACGAACAGGAAAATATTAGCGCTTTTTTATTCATGATTCATTGGGATCAAAACGGCATAACCTATTTGTGCGTTATCGTTTGTTAAACTTATTTTTAAATGATTGTAAGAGGACTCTATCACGTTAAAAGTCAATTGCTTTTTCAATGCTTCAGAAACCGCAGGTACCGTAATTCGCAATTCTTTTTGATCATCTCCTTCCAAGGAATAAGTTGCAAAAGCCTCCGATTTATCTCCAAAAAGCTCCTCTAGAACACCACAAGCACCTCCACCAGATCCTATGGTAATTTTCACCTTAGCGCCCTTCCCTCCCTTAAAAAACGTAAAACCTAACTTTTTTACGCATGCCCATTCTGGTCGGTCACTTACGTCAAATTCATCTTCATCATATATCTTGTCAATCAACCAACTTTTCGTTCCTCCATCTTGCAAATCATTTTCGAGAACCAGATGCATATATATTGGAGAAGATTTGATAACATCTTTTAAGGATGTGTAGTCATCAAAGCCCAGTGTTACTTCACAATTTGTGGAAGAAACCGTTGTTTTACCAAGCTGAGCGAGCGCCGCCTGATTAGACCAGCTATTGGTTCCATCAGGATATCGAATATCTAAAAAAGGTATAGCCTGTGTTTGAGACCGCAGGCTTAAACGCAGATCATTTGCAGAAGAATCGGCAACCCCAACACCATCCTTTCCATTTACAAAATTATCTTCACTGCCATAAAGTTTTACATAAGCAGTTTCATGATAGGATTGTTTGGGAAGAACATAAGTATAATCCATCAGCGCACAAGATTTATCCCGCTCACAGGCGCTAATAGAAAACAAAAACACAATAAAACTTAAAAAAGTAAAAAATCTACTCATAGGGGTTTGCTGTTTTTAATTTATTTTCTATCCATTTGGTTCTTCATTTAATTTAGAGGTATGCTTAGTGTCGCGCATAAATAAGTAGACCAATAAAGAACAACCTATACAACAAGTAATGTACCAATAAAAATAACGCTCGTGCCCTATATCCTTAAACCACAAAGCAGCATACTCCGCTGAGCCGCCAAATATGGCTACCGTTAATGCATAGGGCAAGCCAACACCTAATGCCCTTATTTTTGCTGGAAAGAGCTCTGCCTTTACGATTGCGTTAATACTTGTATAACCGCTCACAATTACCAATGCGAACAAGATTAACCAAAAAGCCTGCCATTTATTCTGCACTGTCTCTAAAGTAGAAAGTATTGGCACCGTACAAAGCGTTCCTAGTACGCCAAAACCTAGCAAAAGTGGCCTTCTTCCAATCTTGTCAGACAATAATCCAAAAACTGGCTGCAAGCATGCAAAAATAAAAAGAGCTATAAAGGTAATTAATGTCGCATCGGCTTTAGAAAACTCAACAGTGTTAACCAGAAATTTCTGCATATAGGTAGAATAGGTATAGAATGCCAAGGTGCCCCCCAGGGTCAAACCAACAACTGTTAGTATCTCTTTGGGGTGTTGCAATAAAATCTGCATGGAGGATCTTGGATTAGTATGTTTCTGTTGAGTCTGAAAGGCCCTTGTTTCATCCAAATGCTGTCGTAAATATAAGGCAACAATCGCTAAAATAGCACCTATGAAAAATGGTATTCGCCAACCCCAAGCAAGTATTTCTTCTTCACTTAATAAAACTTTTTGCAACAATAACTGAATGCCTAAGGCTATTAACTGCCCACCTATCAGGGTCACATATTGAAAGCTTGAGTAAAACCCCCTTCGTTCTGGGGTAGCCATTTCAGAAAGATAAGTGGCCGAAACACCATATTCCCCCCCTACGCTTAAACCTTGTAATAACCTTGCAAGCAATAAAATGACGGGGGCAAGCAGCCCCACTTGATTATAGGTAGGAGCAAGTGCTATTATCAATGAACCAAAAGACATAAGTAATACGGAAAGCGTCATTGATCTCTTACGTCCTAACCTATCCCCAATTAAACCAAACACGTAACCACCTAAGGGGCGCATCAAAAAACCAACCGCAAAAATCGCAGCCGTATTTAATAATTGAACCGTTCGATTATCGTCAGGAAAAAATGCAGCCGAAAAATAAATGGTAAAGGCAGAATAGGCATACCAATCATACCATTCCACTAAATTGCCAACCGATCCTCCTATAATTGCTTTTAACCGTCTTTTAGAGATTTTATTAGACATGTATAATTTATATTTAATGGTTTATAAGACAAATTATAAAATTTATGGAATTTTATTTACTTTAAGGGCATTAAAACATTTTTTATAAAAATTCACCATCACAATGATTCATTCAATGCTCCCCCTTTTTAAGGTTCTTGTACTTTTTTGTTCCTGTCTTATGCTTACCATTTCTTCTGTTCGTGCACAGGATAATCTGTTTGGAAATTGGTATGCTTGGTTCAATAATGTAAAATTTAACGAAAAGTGGGGAATAACTAACGATATTCAATTTAGAGCCGGAAAAAACTGGAAAGAAAATTCCATGTTTCTAATACGCCCTGGCATAAATTATTATGTAAGTAATACGCAAACCGCGTCTGCGGGCTATGCTACCACCATCCTTACCAGTAGTTTGAGCGAAGGGCAACCGCGATTGACCGAGCATCGGATCTGGGAACAATATATTATAACCGGTAAAATAGCGAAGATCCCAGTTCAACATCGCTTTAGATTAGAGCAAAGATTTTTACAAAGATCCAATGAAGACGTATTTTCACAAAGGGTCCGTTATTTCATAAGAGGAATTATTCCACTAAGCACCTCACTAAAAAATCCTTTCACCGCCGGCCCGTTTATGGCCATACAGAACGAATTGTTCTTTAACATTCAAAATAAAGATAAACTCAACGGAAGTTTATTCGACCAAAACAGGGCCTATCTTGCTTTAGGATATAGATTTTCACCAAAATACGATATAGAACTTGGCTATATGAACCAATTCTTAAAAAGGATTACATCCCCTAATCAGTTTACCCATATTGCACAGATAGCTTTTTATACCAGATTATAAAAAATAGTCCATCAGCGCCTCCAACCTTAGTTAAGCAAATGCACAATATTTTTCACATCTGGATCTTTCATAAAGAGATTCCATATAAGTCCCGTCCGTGCATTCTCCAGCATAATGGGCACAGCAGCTTGATTTACAGCATTATAATCATCCGAAACCCAATTGTTTTTAAGATCAAACTCATCGCGAAAACCGTATTCAGTCCATAAAAAAGCACCCAAATTACGGTAGTAGTTTTTCAGTGCCTCTAATGCAATGGTAGAAGTATAGGGGTAAGTAGCAATTGCTGCTGCAGGGTTAAATTTATTTACCGACAACGAATCATCACCTTTATATGGCCAAAGCGTGTTTGTTAAACTTACAAATTGCTCACTTTTGTTCAATGCCGAACGGTAAAAAACATTCGCCAAGCATTTTTGATTATCAAAATAATCTATATTACTATCCAATTTCGTCTGTGGATTTACCGCTAAAAAAGTCTGCTGTAACCCAATCAGAGAGAATGACGGTTTCCCTAATGTTAAATGGATTCCATAATAAGTACTGTCTGTAATAAATTGTTCTTTACTATATACTAAGTTCTGCTTGTTATCATCGCTTACAATGAGTGTGTCATTAGTAGTAGTAGAAAATCTACCAATAGCAGGTCCCACATATTTTAAAGGTTGTTTGTATCCTTTGAGATAAGATTCCTTGCTGATTGCATGAGAAGGTGATGTTATTGCTAAGATATATGGAATTAAACTATTATTATAACCGCCTAATGGTGTAGATTTGTCAAACAAACAAGAAGGAGACCACGCATTGTATAAATGATACCCTCCTTCTCCTTTCACAAATGCGGTCCAATCAACATCCGACCATAGAGCCGTTATTTTTTCTCTTAACTCTTTCTCTTTAGGGTCATCTGCATTAAAATAATTGCGGGCAACAAGCAACCCCTGCATTAAGTATGCAGTAGATTTCAGATCTGCGGCTATTTCACAAGAATCATTTAATACAGGTGCGCCCGTCCTTCCATTTAATAGTTCGGGATAGGCCCCATGGTATTTTGTTGCTCTATTTAAGAACTTAACTATTCGCGTTAATCGATCCAACAATAGTTGTTTCGAAATGAATTTACGTTCAACACCTATTATCTGGGTAAGTAAACCTAAACCGGTAGATTTTACCGAAACGCGGGCATCAGTTACTAAGGGAGAAATCTTATGCATTCCACTATTAAATTCTGTTTCATCTGTGAAATAAGAAATATGAGATTTTTCTACTGCATCAAGCAACTCGGTATCTGTTGCCGCCTTCGTGTCAGCCTTTTTAATGTCAGAAAAAGGCGATTCACGATATTGATAATCCACCCAGGCTATTTTATAATAATAACTAACATTTGTACGTGGCACGAAGTCTGTGAACTTATTAAAGGAGATAGGTCTTATTCCTACGGGTACAAAATTCTGATTATCTTCTGAACGGTATACCTTAATATATCGGATACTAGGCGTTAAAGGCAATTGCCAAGCAATATCCACATGCCTTTCATAAGCTACAACAGAAGAAAGAACAGCCTTGCCCGTTAATTTCATATCAGGAGCTTTACTCGGCAAAAATTCAATCTGATCGATAAATAAATGGTGTTCTCTACCATCCATTGCTTCTTGACTAAAGATAATACTGCTTATGGGAGCCTGCTCATCTAAGTTGTCAATATCTTTAACAGGAATTGCAATAGACAACCATGTATTATCTTGATAATTTTCGATGTATTTTTGCAGGTTTACCTTTTGTGAGATGTTCTCTCCCTGCATCAGTTGTATTACAGGTAATTCGGCAATTTTTGTATCGTTATTAGCAAAAATCTTAAAAGTGAGTAGATCATTTTTTTTTGCTAGATATCCTAATTCATTGCTGTAATGAATAATGGTTTTCCAATTTCCACTACTACCGGAAACATAATTTAACAGCAACGCATTACCAGGCGTAAAAAACACGCTATCTGAAACAGGTAAATGTCCATTCATATGATTTATCCAACTGTTTCCGCTGGTACTTGATTCAGAAAAATAGTAACTCTTAGGCATTAAACTATTTTCAAAAAGCACTTCAGGGTAACTTGAAGCACTTGCTTGAAGGCTTACTAGCATTAACAATAAAAACAGCTTTAAGTATATCTTGCTCATAGTATCGTATCTTAACAATCAGCAGTGAGCAAAAACCAAGCCATGAGAAACAACTGCCAAACGCAATATCTTTTCTTGTTTACCGATAAAAAGTGGATATTCACCGAGAAAGTACGTATACATACCTAATAATTCTATGCCTAAATAGTATATTGGGCTATCTTTGACGAAAGAAATATATTAAAGAGAACAAAAATATGAACAACTATAAATCACCACAACATAAGTCAAACTCCGGCAGAGTATGGGTAGGGCTTATCATCATCATCATTGGTTTTGCCATGTTGTCTAGAACATTAGATTTTATGTTTTACTTCCCTAACTGGCTCTTTTCATGGCCAATGTGGCTCATCGTGATTGGATTGATTTTGGGTGCAAAAAATAATTTCAGAAAACCATCGTCATTTATCCTCATTATTATCGGATGCTTTTTTTTAACAGAACGCATGTTTGACGTAAGTCTTGGTCGCTTCTTTTGGCCTGCATTTATAATACTGATTGGTTGCTGGCTTATTGCTGGTAGAAACAGACGTTTTCACCCCGGACCTGAAAATCCTTATAAAGGCCCAAAAGACAAAAGCACGGGTCAACCTGCGGAAGGTTTTACAGAATACACAGATGTGTATACGCCAGATACGGATTGGGATAAAAGAGTCACAAATGAAACGGATCCCATATCACCCATAGAAAATGATAACGAAAATAAAGGTTCGGCTCAACAACAGGCCGAACCTCATGCGTTTAACAATACTTACAAGGAGTCTTCCGATAAATTCGGTGAAGATTTTATTGATTCGGTATCTATCTTCGGCCAAGTCAAAAAGAACATATACTCCAAGAATTTCAAAGGTGGTGATGTTGTAAACATCATGGGAGGAGCCGACATAAATCTCATCCAAGCCGATATTCAGCATCCAGTAGTACTTGAAGTGGTTCAGATTTTCGGAGGAACAACCATTATTGTTCCCGCTCATTGGAAAGTTAATCCAGAAATGACAGCAATATTCGGTGGGGTTGAAGATAAACGTTTTGTAAACAACATTGCCGTAGATAATCAGAAAAACCTTATCATTCGTGGCACGTCAATCTTTGGAGGAATAACAATTAAAAGTATTTAATAGATCTTAAAAACCTAAATTAAATGGCTTCATCACCACTCATTACCTCCAAGCAAAAGCTTATTGCCGTAAGCTGTATTGCTGTTTGGGTAGGGAGCTTAATTATTCAAACCGGACTGTTGCTTTGGTTCGATTTCAACCTTGAGTGGGCTATTATAGATAGCTTAATCAGTTCAACCACTATAGCAGCAGCCTGTTATATTATTGGAAATAATTTAAATTACTATCAACCCCGTAAAGAACGTTATTTTTATATTATTATATGGGGACTGTGCCTGGCTGCTATAAGTTTAACCATTAATCGGTATACTTTACAGTATACAATTAGCGACAAAGCTTACCTGGCCTTTCTTGATCTATCCTTACCAATCCGCTATTGCACAAACAGCTTGCTAATCGCCTGGGTTGCTATTATGCATGTATTATGGAATACCCTGCACGATCAAAAGGAAAACGAGCAAAGAAAAGCTGATGCCGAAAAACTTGCACGTGAAGCGGAACTTTATAACCTTAGACAACAGTTGCAGCCTCATTTTCTATTTAACAGCTTAAATTCTATCATCGCCCTGATTGGACGAAAACCTGAGGAGGCCCGCAATATGACCTTTCAGTTATCAGACTTTTTAAGAGGTACGCTTCGTAAAGATGATCAGCAACTGATACCCCTTAAAGATGAAATAGACCATCTAAAGCTATACCTGGAAATAGAGAAAGTGAGGTTTGGTCATCGCCTGGATACAGATATTAATTACGACACCGAATGTGACAGTTGCTTGTTGCCTGCGATGATTTTACAGCCCTTAGTAGAAAACGCTATCAAATATGGTTTATACGATACTACCGGTAAGGTAAAAATCAGCATCCATGCAAAAAGAGAGGAACAGCACCTATCCATTGCCATACAAAACCCCTTTGATAAAGAAAGTAATAGGCCACATAAGGGAACCGGCTTTGGATTACGAGGAGTACAACGTAGATTATTTTTATTATTTGGTAGGACAGATTTGTTGCAAACTCACCATACAGCACATATCTTTACAAGCAATATAAAAATTCCACAAACATGATTAAGGTTGTTTTAATTGATGATGAACCTCTTGCTCGATCTATAATAAGTGATTATCTGGCTGAATATAGAGAAATAACAATTGTTGAAGAGTGTAACGATGGATTTGAAGGGGCAAAAGCCGTTATGCAACATCAGCCAGATCTTATTTTTCTTGATGTTCAGATGCCCAAAATAAGTGGCTTTGAAATGCTGGAACTCTTAGATCAACAACCCGCTGTAATATTTACGACAGCTTTTGATGAATATGCCATACGGGCTTTCGAAAAGCATGCTATTGATTATTTGCTTAAACCTATAAATAAAACACGCTTTGATAAAGCGCTTTCAAAATTCTTAGAGCATAGAGAGCTAACAAACAAAACAGAAAAAGACCAAACAAAAAAAATGCTAGAGGACGTGAATACCTCTTATGCTCCTTTAGAACGCGTTGTTGTAAAAACCGGAAGTAAAATAAATGTCATTCCAACTGAGTCCATTATTTGCTTAGAAGCAGATGATGATTATGTTCGCTTACATACAGCCGATGGCATGTACTTAAAGAATAGAACAATGAGTTTTTTCGAAAAAGAACTTGATGCCAACACATTTGTCAGAATTCATCGTTCTTATATAATACGTGTTGATAGTATTGTAAGACTTGAACCCTTTGAAAAAGATAGTCACGTTGCTATCCTCACGAATAATTTGAGAGTAAATGTAAGTAAGTCGGGTTATGCTCGCCTAAAACAAATATTAGGTCTCTGATTTTCATTTCTTTTTTCAAACATAATAAATGACAAAATACATCACGCTAGCATTTGCCCTATTTACATATTTTAACAGTTTTGCACAAACGGAAAACAATGAATCTGCGTTAACTAAATTTAAAACTTATTTCAATAAACAGCAATCAGATTCCATTTATCTACAATGGAATGAGAAAGCAAGGGCTGCCGTCAGTAAAAAACAGCTCGACACATTACTTGAAAAACAACTATATCCACTTGGAAAAATCCAAGAAGTTAAATTTTTAGAACAGGATGAAAATCTTAGTCAGTATAAAATTTCGTTCCAAGAAACCTCTTTGAAACTTATTTTAAGTACAGATTCCAGTCAACAGATAGAAACCTTATATTTTCAACCCTATAAAGAAGCCCCACTAAAAGATACCTTGACAAAGGAAGACAATAGGGATACGCTTCATATAGAAAAAGATACTTCCAATCTTCAGAGTTCTATTGAGCATACGATAGATGATCTTGTCGATTCGTTGGCACTCCAGTACACCTTACTTCCTAACACAAGCGGATTGGCTGTTGGTGTGCTTAATCAGGGAAGAAGCAGCTATTATTATTACGGAGAAACAACAAAGGGCAATAAAGTACTTCCCGGACCGGAAACCTTATTTGAAATCGGGTCTATCACCCAAACTTTTACGGCAACCCTTCTAGCCCATATGGCTCTCCAAGACTCTGTCAAGTTAGATGATCCTATTATTAAATACTTGCCAGACTCGATCGCTCAAAATTCAAACTTAAAGGGTATTACGTTTAGAAACCTAGCTACCCATACATCAGGATTGCCCCGATTGCCGAGCAATCTATCCCCTTCCGACTCGCTAGATCCCTATAAAAACTATGATCGCGGAGCACTCTTCTCTTATCTCAAAAAATACGAGCAGCATCACAAGCCCGATTCAATTTATGAATACAGTAATTTGGGTTATGGTCTATTGGGCGAGCTTTTAGCTCATAAGATGAAAACCTCTTACAATGAATTAATAAAGGATATAATCAGCAGACCGTTAAATCTACCTTCTCTATCGGAGTTTCCTGACGGCGAGAATTTAAAGGGCTTTATTCCTACTTATAATAAAAAAGGTGAACTAACGCCCCACTGGCATTTTTTAGCCTTAAGTGCAGCAGGCTCGCTTAAAGCAACGGCACCCGATCTTTTAAAATATGCCGAGGCAAATATTAATCCACCAAAGACTATCTTAGGAAAAGCTATAACGTTAACCCATAAACCTTCTTGGCTGCTGTCGGAAATTGAAGACTTGGGGCTTGCTTGGCATATCACGATAGACAATTTCCAAGAGCTTTTTTGGCATAACGGCGAAACGTTTGGCAGTAGCAGTTTTATAGCCTTTGTTCCAGAAAAAAAAGTCGCTGTCGTTATCCTTTCAAACGCTGCTCAATCAGTAGATAATCTTGGCTTGGTAATCATTAAAAAGCTAATGGGGAACTCTAAGTGATGGCCTAACGCTCACTATAACACCCTTTATTGGCTATTTTCCGGTGCTATCTTCTTTAATATATTTTCTACTACTTTTGGAAAATGCTGATGTTCTAGCTGTTGGCCTTTGAACTTTATCACTTCAAGTGTATCGCCCTTTTCAATCTTAAATCTGGCTTGATAGATAATTTCCCCTTCGTCAAAATGCTCATTAACAAAATGGATAGTAATACCAGATTCACTTTCATTGTTTGCCAAGACAGCCTTGTGCACACGGTCGCCATACATTCCCTTACCGCCGTATTGCGGCAATAACGCTGGATGAATGTTAATAATTTTATTAGGATATGCTTTTAATAGATTTTCTGGAACCAACCACAAAAAACCGGCGAGCACAATGAGATCTATTTGCATACGTTGTAAAAGTTCCACTACATCGTTCGTTTCAAAAAAATCATGCCTGTCAAATAAATGAGATGGAACTTCAAAATTATCAGCACGCTGAAGAACATATGCGTCGGGGTTATTAGTTAAAACTAAAGAAACTTCTGCTTCTTGGCTGTACTTAAAATGCTCCATAATTTTTTGGGCATTTGATCCAGAACCCGAAGCAAAAATAGCTATACGTTTTTTCATTGGCAGATTAATGTTTAACTGTATATTAATTTCGCTCCAAAGTTAGTTAATAATGCCTAATTTTACGCATTTCAATAACATCAAAACGTCAAATTGATTTTAACCCGATACATCTTTATGTATATTATTTATTTTAGTTAAATAATTCTAAACACTTATGAACTATAAAATAAAAACCATCCTTTCTCTTATTGTTCTACTACTTTGTACAAAATCAGATATTTATGCTCAAAAAAGCAATCAGGTTCCAAAAGATATTCCTGAATTCACATTCTATACAGTAGATAAAGATGTGGCATTCACAAGAAATAATCTTGCAAATAATGGAAAAAACATTGTATTCTTATTTTTTGATCCGGGCTGCAGCCACTGCCAGCAGGAAGCACGCCTGCTTGGGAAGAACTACAACAAACTCAAAAACATTAATTTCTATTTTGTCGCGATGCAAGAGAAAAACCTTATAAATGCATTTATGGCAATGTATGCCACAGGGTTAAAGGGGAAGAAAAATGTTATGGTGTTGCACGATAAGAATTACGAATTTATTGGAAAATTTAAGCCCACACGATATCCTGCAACTTTTGTGTTTGGCGCCGACAAGAAATTAAAGGCTTATTGGGATGGAGATAAAAGCGAACAAGATATAATTAGTACCATCAATAAATAGTTAAGACGAAATCAGGGTTAGCAAAAAAAAAACACTAAATTTGCAACTTTTAAATTCACAGCAATGAGCCACCCTGTTAAAATAAAGAATGCATTAGTTTCTGTTTATTACAAAGACAATTTAGAACCGCTTATCAAATTACTAGATAGCTACGGCGTACAGTTTTATTCTACTGGCGGAACAGAAAAGTTTATCCGCGATTTGGCAATAAACGTTACACCTGTAGAAGATCTAACCGGATATCCTTCCATTTTGGGGGGGCGTGTAAAAACACTTCATCCAAAAGTATTTGGTGGTATTTTAAACCGAAGAGGGTTAGCGGAAGATAAAGAAGCAATTGACACCTATGAAATACCTGAGATTGATTTGGTAATTGTGGATCTCTATCCATTTGAAGAAACCCTTGCTTCTGGGGCTTCTGAAGATGATATTATCGAAAAAATTGACATCGGGGGCATCTCTTTAATTCGAGCTGCAGCCAAAAACTATAAAGATGTTGTAATTATTTCATCGAAAAATGATTATGCTGAGCTTGTCAATATTTTAAAAGAGAACGAAGGCTACACGTCCTTAGCTCAACGAAAGTCTTTTGCTAAAAAGGCGTTCAACACCTCATCTCACTACGACACAGCGATATTCAACTATTTTAACAGAGAAGAGCCGCTCGAAGTATTTAAATATAGTGAACAACATAAAATCAATCTTAGATATGGCGAGAACCCACATCAAAAAGGTGCCTTTTATGGTGATCTAGATGCGATGTTCCAAAAACTGAATGGAAAAGAGCTATCTTATAATAACTTGGTAGATATTGATGCCGCAGTAGCGCTGATCGATGAATTTACTGAACCTACTTTCGCTATTTTAAAACATACGAATGCATGCGGTGTAGCCACTAGGGGAACACTATTAGAAGCATGGAAAGACGCACTTTCCTGTGATCCTGTTTCCGCCTTTGGAGGCGTTTTAATTTGTAATGGGGCGATTGATAAAGCTACGGCTGAGGAAATTAACAAATTATTTTTTGAGGTACTCATAGCGCCTGCTTTTGATGAAGATTCCTTACACGTGCTTACAGGCAAGAAAAACAGGATCTTATTGAAAAGAAACGAGGTGGCACTTCCAAAAACGCTCTTCAAAACGTTATTAAACGGCATCATCGAACAAGATAAGGATGCTACTATGGAAGGTAAAGAAGACATGACAACGGTAACCGACCGCTCTCCAAGTGAAGAAGATTATGCCAATTTAGTTTTCGCCAATAAAATCGTAAAGCATACCAAATCAAATACCATCGTATTTGCCAAAAACAATCAACTTCTTGCGAGTGGTGTTGGGCAAACTTCCCGTGTGGATGCGCTTAAGCAAGCGATAGAAAAGGCTAAATCCTTTGGTTTTAATCTACATGGCGCCTCAATGGCCTCTGATGCGTTTTTCCCATTCCCCGATTGTGTGGAAATTGCAGCTGATGCCGGAATAATCGCGGTATTACAGCCGGGTGGATCTATTAAAGACAAAGATTCTATCGACATGGCAAATAAAAAAGGGGTCGCAATGGTCACTACCGGTATTAGACATTTTAAACATTAAAAAAATAAAAAAACTGCCTACAGGAGGAGGGTTTGACCTTACCTCCTTTTTTATGGATTTTTTTGATGCGATTGTCTAGCATCAGGTTCATATTGTGAGATTTTTGTTTTAATTTTGCGGACTATATTCAAGAACATTAAACAAATTACCGAATGGGGTTATTTAATTGGTTTACTCAAGAAGTTGCCATCGATTTAGGCACGGCAAACACGCTGATAATACATAATGACAAAGTAGTTGTTGATGAACCAAGCATTGTAGCGTTTGACCGCACTACCAATAAAATTATTGCCATTGGTAGGCAAGCCATGCAGATGGAAGGTAAAACCCATGATAACATACGTACAGTTAGGCCCCTCAAAGATGGCGTAATAGCCGACTTTAACGCTGCTGAATATATGATAAGGGGAATGATTAAGATGATCAACAATGGCAAGGGCTGGTTCTTTCCTTCTCTCCGTATGGTTATCTGTATCCCATCTGGTATCACGGAAGTTGAGAAACGTGCTGTTCGTGATTCAGCAGAGATTGCTGGAGCAAAAGAAGTTTATTTAATTCATGAACCCATGGCGGCTGCGGTTGGTATCGGCATTGATGTGGAAGAACCAATGGGTAACATGATCATTGACATAGGCGGTGGTACAACAGAAATTGCCGTAATAGCTCTTTCAGGTATCGTGTGTGATCAATCAATTCGTGTTGCCGGGGATAACTTCGACTCAGATATCGTTCAATACATCCGTCGCCAGCATAACATCATGATTGGAGATAGAACAGCCGAAAAAATTAAAATAGAAGTTGGGGCCGCACTTCCGGAGCTACAAGACCCTCCGGCAGATTTTGCTGTACAAGGGAGAGATTTGATGACGGGTGTACCGAAGCAAATAACGGTTTCTTATACAGAAATTGCGCATTGCTTAGATAAATCAATTTCTAAAATAGAAGAAGCAATTTTAAAGGCCTTGGAGATTACTCCTCCAGAATTATCAGCAGATATTTATCAAACAGGTATTTATCTTACAGGTGGTGGTGCTTTATTACGTGGCTTAGATAAACGTGTCCAAGCAAAAACTAAATTACCTGTACATGTTGCTGAAGATCCTTTGCGAGCAGTAGTAAGAGGCACGGGTATAGCATTAAAAAATATAGGCGGATATAAATTTTTAATGCAGTAAGACTGCAATATATATTAAGTATAGTTTTATCCAAACTATACTTAATTGCTTTAATTACTTGACAAAATATGCGGAATCTTTGGATATTCATCAGCAAGTTCAATAACTTCTTTTTGTTCATCCTTTTCTTTTGCATCTCAGTAATTCTAATCATTCAAAATAACGGATTCCAAAGGGCTAGCGCACTTAACTCCTCTAACGCGTTTATCGGAAATATCTATCAGAAGATCGATAACTTTACACAATATCTTAATTTAAAGCAAACCAACAAGTTTTTATCTGAGGAAAATGCTTATTTAAGAAGCCAATTAAAAACCTCGCAATATAGTGATCTGGTTGAGCAGGACTCCGTGTTGGACACCTTAGGCCAAACACAGTATACGTATATTGTAGCCCGAATTATCAGCAACAGCATTCATCAAAAGAACAACTACCTCACTATTAATCGTGGAAGCAACCAAGGTATAGAAAAAGGAATGGGTGTCATTTCGTCGCACGGAATTGTGGGCATTGTATTAAACGTCTCCCCTCACTTTGCCACCATTCAATCCTTATTACATGCAGATACTAGAATAAGTGCAAGCTTAGCTAATAGCAATGCTTACGGATCTTTGGTATGGGGAACAGAAAATTACAATTCGCAAATGGCTGTTTTACGAGATATTCCGAATCATATAAAAGTGAAACCAGGCGAAGGTGTTATTACATCTGGATTTTCTTTATTTCCTCCGGGCATTTCTATTGGAAAAGTAGTCAAAACGGGAAAGAGTGGCGACAGCTTCTTAGATATTGAGGTTAAATTAAACAACGATTTCAATACTATACAATACGTTTATGTGATCAAGGATAAATTTGCTGCAGAAAAACAAAAACTTGAAGGAGATAGTGTAATCAATGAGTAGAGTACTACTATTTAATATAATAAGATTCATAGTTCTTATAACTATGCAAGTATTCCTTTTCAAAAATATGGGATATTATAATCTTGCTACGCCATTTCCTTATGTTCTTTTCTTATTAATGTTGCCACTTGGCATACCAAAATGGTTACTTTTTTTAATAAGTTTTCTCACTGGGTTAACGGTAGATGCCTTTTATGATACATTAGGCGTAAATGCCGCCGCTTGTGTAGCCTTAGCAGCCATTCGTACTACTTTTATAAGTATCACAATTCAATTGGAGAACCATGAAACTTTCGCTACGCCCAGTATTGGTGAGATGTCCTTCAGGTGGTTCTTTATTTACAATTTAGTACTGGTTTTTTCCCATCATTTTGTTCTGTTTCTATTAGAAGCATTTACTTTCAGCAACTTACATTATACACTTATCCGTGTTATTTTAAGTTGTATATTTACCATACTTTTAATATTACTTTTTTCTTTACTCTTTTATCGTAAGAGCAGACGCTAGGAGATATTTTATCTGAGCGCAAGCATGTTGTTGCGAAAAACACCTATTTTTAACGATGAATAGCTTTTTTGAAAGAAAATATATCATACAAGGAATATTTATAGCGGCAGCACTGCTATTAGCTTTACGATTATTTTACTTACAAATCATTGACGACTCCTATCTATTATCCGCTAACAATAACGTTCTTAGAAAAGTGGTAATCTATCCAGCCAGAGGGGTGATTTTAGATAGAAAGGGCAAAATTTTAGTCCAGAACGAACCTGTTTATGATTTAATGGTTACTCCCAGAGAAGTTAAGCCTTTTGACACATTGGCCCTTTGTGAGTTAATAGGCATTGACAAGGAAGGTTTTGATAGACGCTTTCAAAAAGCCGTTAGCTTCTCCCCTTACCGTGCTTCCATATTTGAGAAACAGCTTTCTTCACAGACTTACGCCCGTCTTCAGGAAATGCTGTACCAATTTAGAGGTTTTTATGTACAAAACAGGACAGTCAGAAGCTATCCTGACTCAGTTGCCGCACAGTTTTTAGGTTATATAAATGAAGTAACCGAAAAAGATGTTGAGCGATCCAACAATTTTTATAGACCAGGAGACTATATAGGCGTAAGTGGCGTAGAACGGGCTTATGAAGAACTCCTACGAGGACAACGAGGTGTTCAAAATCTGATGGTTGATGCCTTTAACCGTCCTAAAGGGCATTTCATGGACGGGAAATACGACACCTTAGCCGTTGCTGGTGAGGGGCTGGTATCATCGCTTGACTTAGAGTTACAAAAGCTTGCGGAAAAATTCATGAAAAATAAGCGCGGATCCGTAGTAGCGATAGAGCCTTCTACGGGAGAAATCCTTGCTTTTGTCAGTACACCGAGCTATGACCCCAACATGATGGTGGGCAGAGAACGTGGTAACAATTACATGAAACTGTTAAATGACCCAAATAAACCAATGTTTATCCGGCCCATTCAAGCGCAGTACCCACCAGGTTCGGTCTTCAAGGTCGTGAGTGCTTTGGTTGCACAACAAGCCGGAATGATTGAAGAACATACACGATACAATTGTCCAGGGGGTTACAGTTATGGAGGAGGTAGGGGGTTCATGCGCTGCACACATGTTCACGGAACGATTGATTTACCCGCAGCTATTCAAGGTTCCTGTAATACTTATTTTGGCCATGTATATGCCCGGATGCTCGATCAACGTAAAATGAAAGCTGCTCAAGCTTATGGTTTATGGCGCGAAGCTATTATGAAGTTTGGAATCGCACAGGACTTAGGAGTAGACTTACCCAACGAGAAAAAAGGTCTTTTACCAACCGCAAATTTTTATACTAAAAGATATGGGAACGACAAATGGGGCTCTGGCTTTAATATTTCCAATTCAATAGGTCAAGGAGAGGTAGAAATTACTACGCTGCAAATGGCGAATATCATGGCTATCGTAGCAAACAGAGGCTTTTATTACCGTCCACATTTAATTAAATCCATCGGAGAAAAAGACATAGTCAAACCCGAATTTATAGAAAAATTACCCGTAGGAGTAGATCAAAAATACTTTGAACCTGTTATTGAAGGTATGAGCAGGGTCGTTAAGTATAATGCCAATATGCGTATTCCCGGAATAGAAATGTGCGGAAAAACAGGAACTGCCCAGAACCCACATGGTAAGCACCATTCTGTGTTTTTCGCCTTTGCCCCACGTGTAAATCCCAAAATAGCAATAGCGGTTTTTGTGGAAAACGTAGGATACGGTGCAACCTATGCTGCGCCCATTGCAAGTATGATGGTAGAGAAATATTTAAAAGACACCATTAGTATGTCTAAAGCAGTTCAAGATAGAGTATTGAAAGAAAGTAATCTCATTGTACCCGAACCTCCCAAAGAACCGGTTAAAGAAACAATTACAATGGTAAAAAAACCAATTTCAAAGGAAAATAACGTTACCTATATTAACCACACCCAACAAGCAATACTCGAACGGCGGAATTAAGATGATATTTATAAAGCAGCTATTGTAAAAATGAATCAAACAAAAAAAATATATGGCGGATCGTTAGATTGGGTTACAGTATTTATATGGTTTACACTGTGCATTATCGGATGGTTCAACATACGTGCTGCCGTTTTTGATCCCGCTCATGCTAGTTTAGTGAGTTTAAGTACTAATTACGGTAAACAGTTTATTTATATTGTAGCTTGTTTATTAGTTGCAGGAGCCATCATGATCATTGATGGAAAATTTTACAACTACATTTCGCCCATTCTATATGGCATCACGTTGATTTTATTAGTTGTTGTGCTAATTGTAGGAAGGAATGTAGGTGGTAATCAAGCGTGGATCCCTATTGGAACGTTCAGGCTACAACCTTCTGAATTCGCGAAACTTGGCTCTTGTCTCTTATTAGCGAGATACCTAAGTTCTCATAGTAATAAAACGCCCAATTTCAAAACGCTCATATTAGGGGCACAGATTCTCTTAGTACCTATTGTACTTATCTTATTACAGCCCGATACCGGATCCGCTCTTACTTTCTTTGCCTTAGCGCTGGTTTTTTACCGGGAAGGTTACCTGTCGGGCCAATTCTTAGCTTTTTCACTTATTTGCATTATACTGTTTATATTAACTTTGCTATTTTCTCAATGGTATATCATTGGTGTATTAGCTATTCTATGTGCAATAGGAGCATATTTGTTTAAGAGAAGTAGAAAAGCACTGCCATCTGCAATTATCTTATTCTTCGCATCCTCTTTGTTTGTACTGTCAGTAGATTTTGCTTACGAACATATTCTACAATCCCATCAGCGTAATCGTATTGATGTTATATTGGGAAAAATTGATGATCCAAGAGGACAGGGATATAACCTAAATCAATCTAAGATTGCCATCGGCTCTGGACAACTATTTGGAAAAGGTTATTTACAGGGCACCCAAACGAAATATAATTTTGTTCCCGAACAAAGTACAGATTTTATCTTTTGCACGGTTGGAGAAGAATGGGGGTTTGTAGGTTCTATGATTGTGGTACTACTCTATCTTGGCCTTCTTTTACGTATCACTCAAATAGCAGAAAGACAGCGTTCCTCTTTTGCAAGAATTTATGGATATGGTGTTGCCTGTATATTTTTCTTTCACTTTTTCATCAACATCGGAATGACCGTGGGCATTGTGCCTGTAATCGGAATTCCTCTACCCTTTCTGAGTTATGGAGGATCCTCTTTATTAAGCTTTACCATGCTTCTCTTTATTTTGCTGAAATTTGACGCAAATCGAAAAGGGGTTGTCTGAGGAAGCATTGGTGATGAGTTGCGTAGCAAAACTTTCGTTTAGTATTATACTACCCAACTCACCTTTTTTGAAAAGACTAGCCAAATCGCTGCTTTAGTATGGCATACAATTTGTCAACCGTTGCCTGTTTATTTGCCCAATTATTTTTTTGAGCATAGTTGTTTTGCAAAAAGGCATCAGCATCTTTAAAGTTGTCATATCTACTCAGTAATTCTATCGCCTCTGTATAAGCTAAACTATAGCCATTAAATAAATCTTTTATAAATAGCAGTTTATCATTTAGGCTTACAGCCGATTTAATATCGGTAATTCTTTTAGCTGGAGCTTCTTGATTTAGATGAGGCATAACAGGTTGTGACGGCTCGTTAAATTTATTTTGTTCCTGCTTCCGTTGAGCCGAAAATAACTCGTTAAGCGTCATTGGCTTTTTAGGCTCTTGTACCTCTTCCTCCTCAAGTTTCTCCTCTTTAACTTCTTCCGAAGGCAGAACAAATGATTTACTTTCTTCTACCACTTGACTGGTTGTCGTTGCTTCTTCCTCCTCACCTTCTTTAACAACCCTATTTTCTTGTATCGGTAAAGCTTTTTCTTCTATCTCATCCTCTTCTTTACTATCCTCTTCTTGATCCTTGTTTAAATTGCCCTGATCCTCATCTTCTGTCTCCTCTTCAGCAATAGCATGCGCTGTCGGATCATCTGCTTTGTTACCAGCGTAATCACTTTCTTTCACCTCTTCTTCTGCATCATCCCTTACAGTTTCTTCCCTCTTGTCTTTCTTATCCTCTAGTTTAAATTCTTCGGCCTTTTCATCAACATGGGCTGTTGCTGGCGTAAAATATGTTTCCTTTACCTCCTGTTGATCAACATAGTTTAATGCACTTTCACGCTTTTCCGTTTCTGCGGTTTCTTCCTTCGCTTCAGTTTCAGCTTTGGAATGATCTTCTAAGTCATTTTTTGTATCTTCCTTTAGGTTGTCCGTATGATCATATTCTTTCACCTTTACTTCTTCTTCGGACTCGTCCTTCTCTTCAAAATCCTTAAAGGGACCTTCAGCAACACGTGCACTTCCCTCAGGAGCACTTTCTTCTACTGACGATGAAGAATTATCGATCGAAGTAATTTTTTTTAGAATAGTAACATGTCCCATTAAGTAAGACATATTTGCTTCAAACAGTTCTAAATAAATACCTTTCTGCTCTTCAGGGTTTTCCTTTAAAAAGTCATACTGTCCAGTTAACTCGTTTAATAAACCACCAATCTTTTCAAAAATCTTTTGCTGTGTTACCATAATATATATTAACGTAAACTTTTCTAAAATGTTGATAATA
>DATMSZ010000469.1:0-10332 GCA_035565175.1 Pseudosphingobacterium sp. | reverse complement strand
TGCTAAACCGAATAGATAAACAGTTATAGCAAAAAGCATACTACTTATTGGCAACGTAATCAAGAATCGCAATGGATGCTGTATATACGATGTAATCAACCAAGAAGTGGTTACGACCACTATAACTGGAAATATTTCTTTTGCTATTACCCTTGAAAAATAACCTTTTATGGATAATCCACCCGTTCGTTTTAAGAAAAAAAGTCTTAATACACAAGCGATGAGCTCTATTATAGCATAGCTGATAATAACGGTATATACCGGAAAGCCTAACGTTAAACATATATAGGCAACCGGTAGATTAAGAAGTAAAACAGAACCAATTACAATCTGGTACATTTTTATATCACCTATAGCCTGAGCAGCAGATTGGAGTCCGATAGTAAATTGATTAATAAGGGTAGCTATCAATATTAGTTGACAAAATTCGACAGTATTAGGCGGAACATTCTTTAGCCATAACGTTAATAAGGGTGTCATTTCAAAACAACAGGGAATGGCCACAATGGCTAATAGAAAAAAGCTGAATTTACTTGCCATCATAGATAAGCGGAACATGCGCTCACGATCATTCGCGCCCTCACTTTTCATGATCTGAGGGTTTAAAGCCCTTAATAAAGTGGCAGAGAAAAAATTCAACTGTGCTGCTACTTGGTTAGCAATGCCATACGCTGCATTTATTACCGCTCCTAAAAACATGTTTAACACAATAGCCAATCCCTGTGTCCTACCTATTGTGCATAATGTGCCGAACAAGTTCCATCCCGCGAAAGTTGTCAATTCTTTCAATAAGATATTGTCTTTCTTCAACATAAGACCTGACAATGAACAATCTTTATATTTCTTCAAGCAGTAAGCTGCACAAAGAAGAAAGCTGACAACACTTACACCTGCTGTAAGCACCCCGTAAACCACTAATTTATCGAACGCCACCACACTCAATATCAAGGCAATACCTAACTTAAGAAGCGTCTCTACAATATTAACTAACGCTACCCATACCATGTTTTCGTGCGCAATCAGCACCCCATTAAAAGGAACTGCAATGACATTAAAAAACACCGTTGCCGACATAAAATGAAAAATAGTTTTAGCAGCCAACAACCTTGTTTGGGGGATATTCAATGCTCCATTAAACAAAAAAAAACCGGCAATCTCCAATCCTAAAACGACTATAACGCCAATAACCAAATGTAACAGTAAGCTATTACTGAACACCTTTTGCTGCATAGGTAAATCATTGGTTCCCTGATAATAAGAGAGAAAACGCTGTGTTGACGAAGCCATCGTGGTATTCAAAAAAGAAAGCATTACAACAATTCCAGCTACTAAATTATAAATTCCATAATCTGTACTACCCAGTGCATTAAGCACCACCCGTGTTGTATAAAGTGTGATACCAGTTGTAATTAACATTCTGGCATATAGTACGGAAGTATTAATAGCTACTCTATTCGCTGCGTTCATTCATTTTTATATCTTGAAAATTGTACTTTCGTAAAAGTACTATTTGTAGCTGTAAAGATCAGCATAATGGCAATGAATAGTAAAAATCATGCCGTTACTTCCCTTTTCAATAAATTATTCAAAAAAAAACAGAATATTATTGGACTAAAAATTGTTAGTATGGTTGAAACAATTAAATATAAATGGTCAAATTCTCTATATGTATACCTGCTTATAAAAGCCGTTACCTCCACTTGTGCATCGAAAGTATTTTGAAACAAACGCTAACGGACTTTGAATTGATTATTTTAAATGATTGTTCTCCCGAGCCGGTTGACGCAATAGTGCAACAGTTTGGGGACATAAGGATAAAATATTTTAAGAACGATCAAAATGTTGGCGCTATTGATTTAGTTAAAAATTGGAATAAATGTCTTTCTTTAGCTACAGGAGAGTACATTATGATCATGGGAGATGATGACTTACTAGCTCCTGATTATTTAGAGGAGTTTTCAAAACTTATTGACTCGTACCCAGCCCTTCATGTATTTCATTGCAGAAGTAAAGTTATTAACGACGCAGGTGAAACGATCATGCTGACTCCTGCTCATCCTATTTTCGAACATGTTTATGACAGCATTTGGCATCGATTGGAACAATATCGGTCGAACTATATATCAGATTTTATTTATCACACCGCAAATTTAAGAAAGCAAGGAGGTTTTTTTTACCTACCTTTAGCTTGGGGATCCGATGATATCACAGCTTTTATAGCCTCTCGTCAAAAAGGAATTGCGCACACAAATAAGCCTATCTTTTATTACCGGAGCAATGCATTATCCATTACATCCACCGGAAATGATCTTCATAAGATGGAAGCCAATATGGGTTACAGCAAATGGCTGCAATATTTTCTTGCCGAAAAGCCGGTAGATGAAGATGACTTGGTTGTCTATCAATATTTGACAAAGAATCAAGATAGATTAATGCAAAAACGGAAACGTTACACAATGACGTTATCCATGCGATCAAATAGATTTAAAAAAATTGTTTTTTGGTATAGAAATCGTAAACAATTTGGTATCGATGCAAAAGATATTTTAATAGCTGCCATCAAAAGTCTGTCTTAACACAGGGAAAGTTTTATATATGAACATTATTTTCAATCCTCCCGATAACGATGAAAACAAATACATAGCTAATATGGTTGGCCCTTTGAGAAAAGAGGGGTTTAAAATTTTTGCACTTGATAGTTTTCTCTCTTCATTACGGCATTATAAATCTATTAAGCTTGTACATATAAATTGGTTCGAAAATGTAGATGATAGTAGTTTCTTTATCGCTTTAAGAAGTTTCATTAGAAAACTAGTAGTATTAATAGCGATCAAGCTGGGCAATAAAAAATTAGTTTGGACCATGCACAATAGGACCTCACATGAAACAGGATTGAGCTTTTTCAGTCGCACACTTATGTCTTTATTGATACGTCATGCAGATAAAATCATCATTCACAGCAAGGTATCGAAAGCACTATTAAACGAATACGTAAAAAACTCTGATCGGAAGGCGATTTATTTGCCACACCCAAATTTCATTGAATCCTACGGTCCTATAATTACAGCGGAAAAGTCCGGTTTAGATGACAAAAGGCTCCATCTGTTATTTATTGGAACTATTAAGCCATATAAAAATATTGAATTATTAATAGATATTGCCAAAAAGTTTTCATTAAATATACAGCTTACCATTGCTGGTAAACCAAGCTCCAAAAGCTATTGCGATAAACTCCATAAAATAGCTCAGGGAGCAAAAAATATTCACTTGGCACTTCGCTTTATTGCCGACGAAGAGATTCCTACCATCTTGTCTGCAGCTGATTTGCTCATTCTTCCGTATGATATAAAAAGTAGCTTAAACTCGGGAACGGTAATTTTGGCTTTTTCATATAAAAAGTCGGTAATTTGCCCCCTCATCGGAACTATAAGCGATTTGGAGGACGAGCGGAAATACGTATTAGATTATTCATATAACAATTTCCAAGAACATGAGAAATCGCTTGTGAAGAGTATCGAGAGGGCTATTGAAATGAAATCAGATGATCCTTATATTTTTGATCATCTCGGAAACCGCCTATTTGATTACGTTCACAAATTTTACGACAAAGAATTGATCGGCAAGCATCTTGCCGCCATCTATAACGAATTGTTAAGCTAGGGAACAGATATGAAGATACTTTATATAAATGCGCTTTATAGTCCGCTTATTAAAGGCGGAGCGGAAATCTCGTTAAAGGTGCTGGTAGAAGGTATGCAGGCAAGAGGGCACGAAGTAGTAGTTTTGAGTTTAAAACCCGAAGAAGGGTTAATAAACGAAACGATAGATGGAGTGAAAGTATACAGAGCGGGTTTAAAAAATGGGTATTGGCCTTTTTACAATTTTAAGCCCGGTAAAGTTAACCGTTTAATATGGCATATCCGAGACCGTTATAACAAAGCTATGCTCCGTTCCGTACGTAAGGTGATAGAAATAGAACAGCCAGATATTGTTTCATGCCATAATCTAGTTGGGTGGAGCGTTGCTATTTGGGATGAGATTAAGAAAGCCAACGTTCCACTTGTGCAAGTGTTACATGACCTTTATCTCCTATGCCCAAATAGTGATATGTATAAAGATAACCGATCATGCGATAAGCAATGCTTTCAATGTTCCATATTACGTAACCAACATAGAGCGCTGTCTGATCAGGTCGATGCCGTAGTTGGTATCAGTAAATTTATCCTTAAGAGATTTACCGACTTTCATTATTTTCAAAGAGCAAAAAAATATGTGATCTATAATTCACGTAATATACCAGAATCACCCATACCGAAAGAACGGAAAATCGGACAATCGCTAAGAGTTGGCTACATCGGAACCTTAGCAGAAAAAAAGGGTATAGAATGGTTAATTAATCAGTTTAATAAAATTGAAGCAGACGTTAGCCTGGTTATTGCCGGTGGTGGCCAAAAGGCTTATGAAACACATTTACATTCAACTACAAGAAATCCAAAAATTTCCTTTATCGGTTATGTTGATCCCGCACAATTTTACAAGCAAATTGACGTCTTAGTAGTTCCATCGCTATGGCAAGAACCTTTGGGTATGGTGGCTATTGAAGCTTTAGCATACCATGTTCCAGTCATAGCAAATGCGATAGGCGGGTTACAGGAGACCGTTATTCATGATTATAATGGCCTACTTTGCCATCATGAAGAACAAGATTCGCTAGGACATGCGATACTACGCCTTTTACATGATGTTGATTTATATAATCATCTGATGAAAAATGCGAGAGCATCAGTATCACTTATTCTTAGTCAAAAACGAATGATTGACGAATATTTAGAAGTTTTATATGGAGTACACCAGTCGACCGAACCAAAATAAATCTATACTGAGCGCTGCTATTCTTGGCGGACCATTTAACCTTTCTGAAGCGTTTTTTTGCATCAGTTTGTTTTCTATGTTCTTGCCTATAAAAGTTTATCCCGCGGTTTATCTTCTAAGTGCTATTCTATTCATCGCTGATAGCGTGATGAATAATCCATCATCATTAAAGATTTTTTCGAAAAACGGCTGGTTATTGTTTTTAGCTATATTTACCCTATATGCTACGCTAAGTTTCTTTATTCACTATAAAGGGGAGGTCCATTTAGCTTCTATCTTTCTAAAGCTGCTTATTAACTTTATATTTTTATCGTCAAGTATCTTTTGGCTTTCAAACAGAGATAACCAAAACCTCTTACGGGCGTTAGACTTAACCTTGCTCTTCATCTTTTTGCTCTGCCTGTGCCAGCTTCTATACTATCACAAAGCTTTTCACTTTCATTTAATCTATGGTTCTGAATCTTCTGGAAAAGCAAGCACCTTATATAATAAAGCGCTTTACTTTTGGGGATTAGATGACAAGAATATGTTTGGCGCCAGACTGGCACTAATGGGATTCGCATACATACTTATACCTATCGTTCGCTTCAATCGCGTAGCATGGTGGCGAATAATTTTTATTTTCTTGTTGGGATACCTTTCCTTGTCGAGAACTCCTATTGTTGCACTTATTATAGGCATCTTCTTTTTAGTATGGATAGTATCTAAGAAATATACGAGAATTGCCCTGATCATAGTAAGCGCAAGTATTTTACCATTCGTTGCACAGAAATTAATCCGTGTAGATCACCTGACGGCATCTAACGATGGCATGGGAGTAAGGATTACCTATTGGAAAGCTTTTTTTAAGCATTTCACTGACATTTCGCCGTTAGGTAACGGCTTTTTACAAGGCAATAAGTTCCTAGAACAATACGCTTCTTTCTATCACGGGGAACCGCATCTACATAATACTTTTATGTCTTGTTATTTAGAGTTTGGCATCATCGGTTTTTTATCATATACATTGTTTATTATTTGCTTTTATCGTTTTTGTCTATTAAAAAACAAGTCCACATTCTTTTGGTTGGCAGCATTTTTGCCATTGCTGGCCATTATGATGATTCTATACTCGGGCTACGATAATGATATCATTATATACTTAACGCTGATCTATCTGCTTGGTAGTATTAAACAGATTGATCTGACGCAAATAAAAATGAGAATCTGAATGAAAAAAAACGTTTTAATAGATAATAGATGGGCAGGAGACACTGGTATTGGGAGATTGTACAAAGAAGTAATGATGAGAAAACCTGTGGAAGTAAATACATCATTTGTTAAAAGCCAGTTAAGTTTGGGTAGTATTTACACGCCAATCATGTTGGCTCAAGCAATCAAGGCTTCTTCTGCTGACATATTTTATAGCCCTTCTTTCATGCCTCCTTTGTACTCCAATATCCCGTTCGTTTTTACTGTTCACGATTTAATGCACTTATTCTATTATTCCAGTTTTCACAAAATCTATTATAAACAGGTTATAGGAAGATTAGCGAAAAAGGCAAAAAAAATAATTACTGTTTCTCATTTCAGCAAACAGCAATTGGTGGATTTATTAGGAATAGATGAGAACATCATTACGGTGATTTATAACGGCGTAGACGACAACTTTTTATTAAACAACGAAAAATATGAGATGGAGAACCCCTATCTCCTTTATGTTGGAAATAGAAGAAAGAATAAGAATATACCCGCCATGTTAGAGGCCTTTGCGAAAGCAAATATACCAAATGAGATTGTTTTGGCATTAACCGGCAATGAAGACAAGGTCTTGGCCGACGAAATAAATAAATTCGGCCTAAAACAACGAGTGAAGTTTTTAGGCTTTGTTACGGATGAAGAATTACCGAAATTATATAAGGGTGCATTGGCAACGCTTTACGTCTCATTAATGGAAGGCTTTGGGCTTCCAATTATTGAATCAATGGCTTCAGGCACTCCGGTATTAACTTCTACTGCAAGCTCATTACCAGAAATTGCTGGAGATGCAGCCCTTTGTGTTAATCCTTTGGATATGACTGCGATCACAGATGGTATTGAGCGGTTAGTAAACGACTCGTCCCTTTATCAGCACTACGTGCTCGAAGGAAAAAAAAGAGCGCTGGATTTTAAATGGCAGGACACCGCATTCCTTACATGGGAGACGATCCTTCATTAATTCTTTTATTCAGATTATTATGAGCAACTTATTGATATTCAAAAAAGGAACAGCCTACCTATTGCTAATAAATATATGTTTTTTAGCACTAACATCAATTTCTTGCAATCTTTCGAACTCCCGACATTCTGAAAAGTCCACGGAAGAGACCGACTCAAAAATACATCAAACGTTAAATGTAAAAAATTTCGAGGCGAAGGGTGATGGGATTGCCGATGACACAAAAGCTATCCAGGCAACGATAAACGCTGCTCAGAAGGGAGATACAATTCTTATTCCTGATGGACGTTTTAAAGTGCGAACTTTAATCCTAAAATCCGATATTTCTATCAAAGGTATAGGATTACTTAAACAACATCTTGCTGCAGACACGCAAAACTATTCAAGGCTCATACAAAATTCGTCAACCCCGCTCTTCTTTGGACGTAATTTAAAAAATATAACCTTAAATTTTAGAGCCGAAACGTTGAATGAGGCTTTATATATCTCTAAAAGTAGTGATATAAAAATTAGCTATACGAACATCAAAGGGAATGCTAAAAAGATAAAATCGTTTCCAGCATTGTTGTTTTATGAATGTGATACCATTCGGATTGATCATTCGAGCGTACGTGAGTATGGATCCCCCCGCCTATCAGCGAAAACTTATCAAGCGGGCACCGCTATCCGATTATTATCTTGCTCCAACATAACGATTGAGGGAAATAAATTGCAGTATAATGGCGAAAACGGAATCTTTATGCATGGTAGCTCATCAGCTGTTATTAATAATAACCTCATCTCCCATAATGGAATGAGCGCTATTCAGATAGGTTTTGGAAAAACGAAAAAAGAAAGGGGTTTTATTATCAGCAATAATATATTAGAACATAACGCTGCCGACGCTATTGACATTAATAACAAAATAACACCAACCCCTTTAGTTATTGACTGTTTTATTAAGAATAACAAAAGCTTCTATAATGGATTTGTTAATGGAGAATCTACGGTCGATGGGTCTGGCTTAGCTACGTTAGTTAATGTCAGTAAGGTAACAATTGCAAATAATGTGTCAAACAAATCTAACCGACCAGCGCTTTATCTAGATAACTGTGGAGACATTCTAGCAAAGCACAATAAAACGGATAATAAGATAGAAATTGTGAATAGTTTTAATAAGATAACTTTACAAGACAACACCTTCGATGCCATCACCATACTAGCTCATGTAAAAGGTAAATCTCTAAACGCCACAAGAAATGAAATGCGCACTTTACTGTTGCCAAATGCAATAAGCATAGATTCGCTTATACTTCATCAGAATAAGTTGACAAATGCCAGCTTGAACATTAATATGGAGGGTAATTTATTAATGACTAAAAACATCATCAATAGTAATGCGCCTAGTGGAGCGATATTATTGGTGAACATCAACAGCGCTCAATTAGACCAAAATCAAATAAAAAGCACGCGTTCCTATGCCATTACAGTACGTAAAATGGCAAAAAAGGTAAATTTGCGTAATAACATTATACAATCGGTGGATGCCTGTATTTATGATGAAGGGTCGGAAAATTTAACTCTTTCTCAGAATAAACTGCATTCAGTTCCCGGTGGAAAACTTAGTCGCACTTTTATTAGTAAAAATCCAAACCACTTGAAAATGCAGCAGAATGAACATATAGGAGGAAAATCAGATAATTCTATCCGATTTGAAGGGACGGGAATAGCTTTTCTGTCAGACGAAAAAATTATTAGCGGTTATCCAGACTATGGCAAGGTCCTCATTAAAAAGTTTTAGCTCGCCTCATATGAAGACTATTTTATATATACCGACATTAAATGCAGGAACGAAATGGCAGGAAGCATTATTAGCCGTTAACCAACAGACACTAAAACCCACAACGAAAATAATCATAGATTCGGGTTCAACAGATGGAACGCTGAATCCTGTGCTCATCGAAGGGTTTGAGGTTATCAAAATCGACAAGAAGGATTTTGACCATGGCGGGACAAGGCAAATGGCAGTTAATATGTTTCCTGACGCAGATGTTTATATATTTTTGACACAAGATGCTATTCTCGCAGATCCAGATGCTCTAAAAAACTTAGTTAAGCCTTTCATTGATGATCCATCTGTTGGAGTAGCTTATGGCCGTCAGCTTCCACACAAGGGTGCCAAAGCCCTCGAAGCACACCCTCGCTTATTTAATTACCCAGCCAGCTCTCAATTAAGAAGTTTAACCAACGTACCGCAATATGGCATAAAAACTATCTCGTGTTCCAATTCGTTTGCCGCTTATCGGAAGACTGCCTTTCAAGAAGCTGGTGGTTTTCCATCCGGAACTATTCTTGGTGAAGATGTAATAGCAGCGGGGAATATTCTTTTAAATAGTTGGCGCTTGGCATACGTTTCTACCGCGGCAGTTTATCATTCCCACGATTACACAGTAGAAGAAGAATTTAAAAGGTATTTTGACATTGGCGTGTTTCACGCAACCAATAAATGGATATTTGAACATTTTGGGCATGCTGAAAGTGAAGGACTAAAATATGTAAGGTCAGAGCTAAGCTATGTAACCAAACATAACCCATTACAGCTACCCAAAGCGATCTTATCAATTGTAGCCAAATGGTTAGGATACAAGATAGGATTATTGCACACAAAACTACCACTGGCTATGAACAGAAAGCTTTCCATGCATAAGGCCTACTGGCTCAAACGATGAATCTGCAACAAACTATTATGAAATTGGCCTATGAAATTAGCTAATCCCTGCATAGTAAGAGCCGAAAACCAATGCGCAAATTTATCATCTATCTACCCTATCTGTAGAAAAAATTCCCCATTTATTCCAACGCTTTTTCGCACCAAAACTTATAAAAACCCTCCTAACAATCATTAAATGCACTTTTTGGTTTAATGGCATATTTCTTGGCTTTAAGTAAACAGAAACTAGAAAACAAGAAAGACATGTTAAGAGATTCGCAAATACAAGAAATAAATAAAGTCTCAAGGGTAGAGCAAAGCATGGTTATGCCTAACGCAATGTTAAAAACTACTTTCTCTAACTTGATAGAAAACAACTTTGTACATTACGCAGACTTTCCTTTAATCTTGATAAATAAGGGTGAGGCAATTGATATCAGCACTAAGTTCTTTAAAAGGTGCTTTGATATTTTGTTCTCTCTTACGGCAATGATACTTGGCGCGCCAATTTTTTTATTGGTAGCTACTTTAACAAAATTAACTTCAAGAGGTCCCGTTTTTTATAAACAAGAAC
>DATMSZ010000468.1:0-34099 GCA_035565175.1 Pseudosphingobacterium sp. | reverse complement strand
TTATATTCTTCATATTTATTTAACAAAATATTGTTGTTAAATTAATACAAGTCTAACCATTTAATTTGACTTTTTAGTAAATAAGCTTAATAATGACTTAAGAATGTCTATGCAAGGATTCTGCAGCCTATTAAGATTCTTTCGTAAACAAGAGTGCCAACATAATGTTTATGGCATCATCAACAACTACCGCGCCGGCCTCTGTTACGTTATTCCACGATAGCCCAAAGTCCTTTCGGCTAATGATCGTATGTGCGTCAAAAGCTATTTTAACATTTCCAGCGATATCAGTTGCTGAACCGTTAAATGTAACATCAAATTTTACCAATTGGGTAACACCTTTTATGGTTAAGTCGCCTGTTAAACGATAGTTGTTAGCTTGCCCCCTAAGAAAAGATATTGATTGAAACTGCATGGTAGGGTATCTTTCTGTATCAAAAAAGTCTGGACCTACTAAGTGTACATCACGCTGCTCAGATGCGGTATCGATGCTATTTACACTGATCGTGAAATCTACTTTTGCATTTGAAAAATCATCTTCTTCATCCGATTTCAGATGGCTATTGAATACTTTAAAATATCCTGTGATTTCTGAGATAAGTAGGTACTTAACTTTAAAGCTCACTTTTGAATGATTTCTGTCAATGATCCAGCGGTATTCCATGTTTACATTATTGAGATTTTTTATGCAAAGGTAAGCCTTGGAATCAATTTATGTGTAAATTTTGATGAAAGGGACGTATCGGTCGCCAACACCTGGCATTAGCGTTATGAAAACTGCCAATCTCGGGATGGTAGCAAGACGACGATTATCCATTACTAAGGAACACATTTCTAGATGATGGGTTCATATAAGCGGAGAATCTGGCCATTCAACCCTGCTTCCACAGAGCTGCGATAAGCTTCGATGATTGTCTCCATGGAGATAGGGCGGAGGCCGGGGAATAAATGGCCATACGTTGCAGCCGAATCTTCTGCCAAACCGGGACTGACCACATTTATACGGATGTTCCTCGGTAATTCAATGGATGCGGATAGTACAAAGCTATGTAGAGCACCACTTACCATTGCACCACCTGTGACTCCCTTGTGTGGCACATCAGCAAAAATGCCGGAGGTAAGGGTAAAGGAGCCGTGATCGTTGAGATAATGCTGGCCAATTAACACCAGATTAACTTGACCGAACAGTTTTCCTTGAAAGTCGTCTAACAATTGCTGTTCAGTAAGCATCGAAAAATCGTCCATAGGCCCCGACGCAGCTACGCATACACAGGCATCTATCTTTTTGAGCTTTTGGAATGCTCTTTTGATGGAAACGGCGGAAGTGATGTCGATTTCAATATCACTGCCCTTTCTACCAGCACGAATGACATCGTGGTTACCTGCTAAAGCGGGAACAAGTTTTCGGCCAATGGTTCCCGAGGCGCCTATCATCAATATTCGCATAAGTAAAGGTGTTTTAGTGTGAAATTAACAATTTCACTTCTTATTCCAATAAAACGCATGTATGAAATAATCGATGAAGCACGGGCTGTATTTACATTGGTATACTCTGTTATACTGGTAACAAAATTATATCAACATGCATTTACCTTTGCTAAAAAAAAATATAAAATGGAAAACTTAAAAGGAAAAATAGCCTTGGTTACAGGTGCAAACAGCGGTATTGGTTATGCTGCAGCAAAAGAGTTAAAAGCACAGGGCGCAGAAGTTATTATTACAGGTAGAAGGGAAGAGGCCGTGCAAATGGCCGCTGCAGAACTCGGGGTTACTGGCTTAGTGGCAGATCAGGGGAAGCTGATAGCGATCGAAGAACTTGCGAATATCGTGCGTGAACGTTTTGATAAAATTGACATTTTATTTATCAATGCAGGTGTTCTTGAAATGACTACGATCGAAAATGCAACAGAGTCAAACTTTGACAACATCATTAACGTAAATTACAAAGGTGCTTATTTTACGCTAAGTAAATTTATTCCACTTTTGAACGACGGTGCATCTGTTGTATTCCTATCTTCAAATACTGCTAGTATGAATGCCGCAAATTCTTCCATCTATTCTTCGGGTAAAGCGGCCATCAATGCCGTGGTAAAAATTGCCGCAATTGAACTTGCACCACGTCAGATTCGTGTGAACGCCGTTAGTCCGGGTCCAACCGAGACTGAAATTCTGAAAAAGGTTGGCTTTAGCGAGGAACAGTTACAACAAACCAAAGATTGGATAATTGACCAGGTTCCGTTGAAAAAAATAGGTAGAGCAGAGGATGTTGCCAAAATGGTGGCTTATTTTTCTGGAGATGCTGCTAACTTCATTACCGGTGCCGAAATCATAATGGATGGCGGGATGCGTTTATAATCGGTCCAGCTCAGCTTCTCCAAGTACCAGTTCTTACTCTAATTTGTCTATTTCATCTATTTAAGGCTGGCCTCGCGCTTTAAATCGCTTTATTTTTGATTTAAAAAGAATAGAAGTTATGAAAATATTCAAAAAAATAACGATGGTAAATGTGATCATCATCGCATCATTTGCGCTGACCTCGGTTGCTTGGGCAGGAACTGCTCAGAGAAAAATGACAGAGAAACCAGTTAATGGAAAAGGCTTTGCTGTCTTGGAATTATTCACTTCTGAGGGATGCAATAGTTGTCCGCCTGCGGAAGATCTTTTGGAAAAGATAGACAAAGAGGTAAATGGCCGACCAATATACGTTCTTAGCTATCATGTTGATTATTTTGACAATCTTGGATGGAAAGATGTTTTTGGCAGTCCAGAAAATACTAAAAGACAACAAAAATATAGTAATTGGTTGAGGGCACATGTTTATACCCCACAGCTGGTTATCAACGGCACGAAGGAGTTTGTTGGATCGGATGAAAGAGAAATCTATACTGCTATTGAACAACAGTTACGCCTTAAACAGGGGGCCGAGCTTTTGTTGACAACCCAAAAGACTGGAAGCCTGCTTAAGGTAGTTTATCAGGCCAAAGGAAGCCAAGCAAATGACGAACTGGTATTGACCCTTGTACAAAAGAACGGTCGTACAGACGTGAAGAGAGGAGAGAACGTTGGGCGCACATTGTCTCATATTCAGATTGTTCGCAACATATCGACAGTTTCTTTAAGGGACGCTAAATCTGGATCTGCAGATCTGGTAATTCCCAAAAGTCTCGATACAGCGCAATGGGAGGTTATTGGCTTACTTCAAAATAGAAAAACCGGTGTTATTTCAGCAGTGAACAAGATAAAGGTAATTTAAAGAAGTCCCTAGGGATATAAAATGGCGCGGACCATTGGAAAGAAAGGCCGAGGTCAGGTCAGGAACGACCTGTCTTCGGCTTTTCTTAAAAAAACACACTTATGCAAATTATTTAAAATTGATATACTTTTGTACGTTTTATTCCAAAGTATACCACATATGGAAAATGAAAATCAGTTTAAAATAGCACAGGAAGTTCTATCTCACCCTAGAAATCAGCGCGAAGAGGTACAAGCATTACAAGATACGCTATATGTTCTGGGTGGAAAATGGAAGCTGCCGATCATCAATTCGATATGTAACGGAAACAAAAGGTTCAGAGATATTGAGCGAAGCATTCCAGGCATTACCACCCGGATGCTCTCCAAGGAGCTTAAGGAGATGACGGCCAATCAGCTGATCAAGCGGACTGTGATAGATGATACGCCAGTATCGGTAGAATATACAGCTACAGATTATTGTAAATCTTTTGGGGCCATTATTTTGGAAATGATCAGATGGGGCAAAGAACACAGAGCACGCCTAAAGCATACTTGAAATGCGGCTTGCATCCATATGTTTAATTATTGAACAGTGCAATTTCCATAGAAGCCAGCTAGCACTTTTAGGTTTTGGTAGATTACTGTAAGCAAAAGCTCTTTGCCTACTACAGCACATAGATCTTAACGTCCATATTTCGCCGTGTTGCTTTGGGACATGGGCATATTCGCTAGGTTTACATTCCTTGCTTTCGCGGCGTTGCTAAGCTGACGCGATCAAGTAAAACTAACGTGACGAGTAATGTCCGGCTCGCGATAGGCGAAGTTGGCGTTGCTCTGCCTCGTCTCTCGCGTTGCTTTCTCTGCTCGATGACGTGATATTACAAGTTTCCGATTTCAAATAATACTACTTGCCTGATAAATTAAATGGTGGCGTCAATCACGACCGAATGCTACAGTAACGCACTTTTCCTAAATTCCAATGGCTTCATTCCTGTCTGCTTTTTAAACAACCTGGTAAAATAAGAGGTGTTTTCAAAACCGAGATAGTAGGCGATTTCCGCGACCCCTTGATCTGCCGTTTTTAGCAAGTTTTTGGCTTCCGAAATCAGGGAGAGATGGATAAGCTCTAAGGCAGTTTTACCAGTTTCCTGTCTCAGTAGATCACTGAGATAACGGGGTGAAATAGATAACCGTTCTGCCATATGGTTTACAGAAGGAAGGCCTTCGGTCTGTAAACTGCCATTCCTGATATATGTTTGAAGGGCCTTGTTAAATTTTGTGATCGTTTTGCCGGAAAGTTCAGTCCGGTTGATGAACTGCCTTTTGTAAAATCGTTGGGAATACATCAAGATGGATGCTAAATGGCCTAAAATGATTTCGCGGCTGTATTCATCTTGGTTATTGTTGTATTCTGCGAGCATCTTGTCACGTAACTCCCAGATGGTTGCTTCTTCTTTCGGCGAAAGATGTAATGCCTCGTTTACTTCATAATCGAAGAAGCCGTATTTCTGCACGGTATTGTATAGTTCATGTCCATGTAGGTAATCTTCGTGGATGAAGATCATAAAGCCGGCTTCTTCAAAGTGCAAGTCACGCATCTCAATAATCTGGCGAGGTTTCATAAAATACATAGAGCCGTTATTATGGTCATAGGGTGTACGTCCATACATAATCACGCCGGCTTTCAGTTTTTTGAAACCAATAAGATACGCATCTGTAGTGAATTCACGGTCACCTAGTGGACAATCCTGCAGGCAGTCCACTAGGCTGATCATGGGATTTTCCGGTATAGGCCAACCGTTCTCCAGATGCAGTTCGCTTAATGTTTTGAAATGTTTCATCGTGGTAAATTTAAACATTTTTATAGGTTTCCTCTTGTGTTATCCGTGGGCCGCAATGCTCACCTCTTTCCAGGTTTCAATATCTTTCAGACGTTGGGTATAAAACTGATGAATACCATTATAAGCAACTTTACCAAGTAGTAATCGTTGTGGCGGATTAAGGCTGTCCACAACTGTTAAAATAGGTTCGACTGTAGCTGCTGGTTTGCCCCATATATCAGGATTTTCTCCAGCTTGAGCAAAGGCAGTACGTACAGGAGTATAATCTTCAATGTCTGCCGACGATTGGATGGCTGAAGCGCCCGCCCAGTCAGTCGCAAAACCGTTCGGCTCAATTAAAGTGGTCTTAATACCAAGATGTTCCACTTCTAATGATATCGTCTCAATCAACCCTTCCACCGCGAATTTAGAGGCATTGTACAAGCCTAATAAGGGCAAAGTGGTTAAGCCGAGAAAACTGGATATCTGTATAATGTGTCCGCTTTTTTGCTTGCGGAACAAAGGTAATACGGCCTGTGCTACCCACAGCGAACCGAAGAAGTTTGTTTCCATCTGTTCTCTAGCCTGTGTTTCGCTGGTTTCTTCTGTGGTTCCAAATAGGCCGTATCCCGCGTTATTGATAAGCACATCGATGCGTCCAAAATGTTGTTCGATTTTTTTAACGACTTCGAAGACTTCTTCGCGCTTATTTACATCGAGTTTCAAAGGTAAAATACTGTCACCATAGCTGGCAACTAAGTCGTCCAATGCGGCGATATTGCGTGCCGTAGCGGCAACCTTGTCGCCACGTTTCAAAAGGGCTTCTGCCCACAATTTTCCAAATCCTTTGGATGCTCCGGTGATAAAGATAATCTTACTCATATGCTTTTGTTTTTTAATGATCAATTTGATAGAACAAAAGTAGAGCAAGTTACGCGGGAGAAATAACCCGTTTGAGCGGAAGAATAGCACAGATGTGTGAAAATCGCTGCTGGCTCATTGGTAGCTGTCGGTTAATGGTTATGGATTACGAGGTCAGTTACCAGGAGATGAACCATTAAATGGCAATGTAAACCGAATGGCGGGATGTAATCTGAATATAAAATTCTAAAAAAAACATTAAATTGCCAATGATGATGAAGCAAATAACCATCAATGGTAATAATATTTATGACATAGATTCTTTCTATGCTGAAATTAATCGGGTATTTATGGCGGATGAAGAATGGCAAATAGGCAGTAGCTTAGATGCTTTCAATGATCTTTTATATGGTGGATTTGGAGCAATAAAAAACAACGAAAAGGTACAACTGCTATGGAGCAATATGGATAAATGCAGAGAAGCCTTAGGTTATAAAACAACCAAAATTTATTATGAAGGAAAACTGAAACCCGGCACGCCTTTTAACAGGGAATATTTTCAGACCAAATTATCTGCGCTGGAAAATGGTGCCGGTGAAACATATTTTGATATGTTAATGGCTATTATTTCCGAACACCCTAATATTGAATTGCTTAGGTAGCTTGATGGGAAAATTATTCAAACTTCCCGTTAAAGTAGGCATACATCACCATAGCATAGCCATGCGCTAAATCAAATAACGTTCAAAACGATGAGATGTTCCTGTTTTACTGGTTAGCATTTATATTTGTACAATGAACAACCTCCTCCTGAATCATATTGCCCGACATGTAACACTCGATCTTTCTGAACAAGAATTGCTTTTTAACATACTCATCTTGAAAAAGTTAAATAAAAATCAATATTTATTAAAAGAGGGAGATATTTGCAAATACGACTATTTTGTTATCCAAGGGGGTGTCCGTCAATACGAAGTCGATAAGAATGGCAAAGAGTTGATTATTCACTTTGGTTTTGAAGATTGGTGGATAAGTGATAAAGCTAGTTTATGGAATGAAACGCCTTCCATTTATAATATAGAAGCGCTAGAAGATACCAGCGTTCTTCAGGTAAAAAAAGAGCATTTGGAAAAACTATTCTCCTTGAGCCCGAAATTAGAGCATTATTTTCATCTGGTTTTGCAGCAAACTTTTGCTATATGGCAAAATAAAATATTATTTCTTCAAAAGCCAGCCGAAGAAAGGTATCGTCTGTTTCGGGAAATGTATGGCCATATTGAACAACGGATTTCGCAACAATATGTCGCTTCGTATCTTGGTATTACACGCGAAACTTTAAGTCGACTAAGAAGCCAAATGTTTAAAAAGCGATAAAAAGGCAATCTCAATGATAACCCTTTTTGATAAATGTCACAGTTTGCAAAGAAACTGGTGCCTTAACTTTGTGCCATAAAATGATTTAATTATGTACAGAGAAATTATCAATCAGATAGTAGCTACAAACGATAGCTGGACAGGTTTGGTGCTGCGATTAACATTGGGAGTCGTGCTTTTTCCGCATGCGGTTCAGAAATTATTTGGATGGTTTAATGGGCCTGGTTTGTCAGGCGAAATGCATTTTATGACTCAAATTGCTGGATTATCCTCCTTAACTGCTATAGCAGCTATTGTAATAGAATGTGGGGGAATGTTCTTGCTCCTTACAGGTGCCGGTACTCGAATTGCTGCTGTAGGGATATTTGGTCTATTTATTGGCATGATTGTATTTGTTCACCGGCCAAATGGTTTTTTTATGAATTGGTTTGGCAAACTACCGGCAGGAATGGAAGGGTTTGAATATCATTTATTAGTGCTTGGATTATGCGTCGCCATCTTTATAGAAGGGGGAGGTAGGTTTTCCGTTGATAGGTTGTATTTTGAATAATTTGAAACAGGATTTGTTGCAATTTAGTTGCGATTTTATAGCCGCATGGCTATATTTGCTGCCAGTTTAGGCTGTTATAGGCACTAATAAATAATTCCAGATGAAGATTATTCGACAAATAACAGTGTTCTTTTTGATGTTCTTTGCGTTGAACAGTTATGCTCAGGTAGCGGCAGGATTAGTGGGATCAGAAGGCCCCGCTAGAAAAGACACTATTTTTCGATTAACGGATGGTAGCCAGCAGTCGTATCTTCCTGTTACTGTTCTCAAAGGACGAAAAGAAGGGCCCGTTTTCAGTATGATTGCAGGTATTCATGGATATGAGTATCCTCCCATTGTTGCTCTACAGGAATTATTAAAAGAGATTGATATCAATCGGTTAAAAGGTACATTAATCGTGGTGCCTATTGCCAATGTGGAGGCGTTTTATAATAGAACACTTTTTGTAAACCCCTTGGATGGGAAAAACCTGAATAATATATTCCCTGGGGCTGCTTCAGGTACCATAACGGAGCAACTAGCACATTGCATCTCCACCGAAATTATCGATCATACCGATTTTTTTCTGGATATACACGGTGGAGATGCAAGCGAAGATCTTTTACCTTTTGTATGTTATTACGATCGAAAAGATACTCCTGAAAAAACGGCGCAGGCCAAGGAGCTTTCTGAAAAATCCGGATTTGATTACGTAGTTTCTTATCCCTATACTATAGGGGCTACCGAGCCGGCGAAATATGCTTTTAAACGAGCTACTCAAAAGGGCATCACGGCACTCAGCATTGAAGCAGGTAAATTAGGGACTGCCCAACCTGAAAATGTAGCTGCCATTAAAAAGGCCGTTTATAATATGTTAATACAGCTCGACATGTATGAAAGAAAAATTAAGCCCGTTTCGTCACACAAAACACCCGTCTACCTGAATAATCAGACATATATAAAGGTTCCCCAAAAAGGCATTTTTTATAGTGAATTCAAAAGTGGCGACAAGGTAACAAAGGGCCTAATACTTGGTTATATTACAGACCAATTTGGAAACAAGCTGACCGAGATATTAGCTCCCACAAACGGCATCATTTTATATAAAGTCGGGACACCACCTGTAAATAAAGATGAAACTTTATTTTGTATCGGAGAGAACGGTGGATAGCTATCAATAGCGTCTTAACATCACAAAATAGATAATAATGCTAATCGATCTTCAACTCCATTTGGATGTTACAGCGTTTATAAGGCGTTACATGTCCCATAACTTTCTGAAATCCCAGTTTATGATATAAGGTGATGGCAGGCTTCAAAATCGTGTTACTTTCCAGATATAATTTGCGCGCACCCATTGTTTTTGCTGCATTAATGGCTGCCTGCCCCAACATATAACCAATGTTCTTTCCTTGGGCTTTGGGCGAGACTGCCATTTTAGCCAGTTCATATTCGTAATTAGGGTCGTCCATTTTGATTAGGGCACACACGCCCACCGGTTCGTTGTTATACAAGGCAACGAAGATTTTTCCACCTCTATCGAGGATATAGGTTTTAGGATGGTCTAATGCTTTGTAGTCGGCTTCTTCGAGCTCGAAATAGGTCGAGATCCATTCTTCATTGAGTGCTTTGAAAATCGCTTGATGTTTTGGTTCGAAATTTATGATTTGCACCTTCATACTTTCCCGAAGTTTCTTCTGCTCAATAACTCTTCTGAAAAGGGATTTTTGATCGAGCAAGAACTCCCATTCCTCAATCGCTTCCCATAGATTATGCCTGGCAACAGACATGACCTCTTCTATGGCAGCATTTACATCTGTATATTGCTCTTTTATTTTATCAGTCAAAGCGATTCCCTGAGCAGTCAGTGCTACTACGTTTCGCCTTTTGTCGTCTGTTTTACGATTTTCTTGTACCAATCCGGCGGTCGTCATCTCACGGATAATCTTACTTACAGAGGGTTGAGAGTGTCCAATTTTAGTAGCAATTTCAGTAATGGTATTTTCTCCTTCTTCCGAAAGAATAAAGAATACCGGAAACCACTTGGGGATCAAGCCCACTTCGTATTGATCATAAATTTTAGCCGCATCTTCAGTAACCTTGGCTGTTAATAAGCGCAAACGGCTTCCTAGCGCCATTTTGCCTGTTTTAATAAATAAATCCATCTTTAATAGTTAATTACATAACCAGTTATGCAAATATAAAAAATACTTTTAATTATTCAGTATATGTGAGTGGATTTACTTTTTTAAGGATAGTGAGTTAGCAGTGGAACCCGACGCTTTTTAATTTCCCTAATAGGGCTGCACAAGTAGCAGCCCCTTGAATTTATTTCCTTAGTTTCATCAAAGCCTCTATATAGTAGTAATCGGCATATGCAAGTGGAACATCAATTTCGTTTCGGTGTGGAAGGCTACCAACGCTGTGTTTTAAAATAAATCCCTGATTGGTGCCTAAAGCTGCTCGATAAGGTGAATTGCTCAGATTTTTAACAATTGTTTCGGCAGTTTGTCGATAGTTGATTGATGCTTCTCCTTTGGTTTCTTTTGCCAGGTCGATCAGGGCGGAAGCAATGATCGCGGCAGCGGATGCATCACGGTAGGTATCTGGAATGCCCGGTGCATCGAAATCCCAATAGGGAACTTTATCTGCCGGTAAATGGGGATGCTGTAGTATAAAATCGGCAATACGTTCTGCCTGTTCTAAGTAGCGTTTCAATCCTGTTTCGCGATAGCAAAAAGTGTAAGCATATAAACCCCAAGCTTGGCCCCGTGCCCAGGCCGACGAATCTGTGTTACCTTGGGCGGTCTGGCGATGAAGCACTCGTCCGGTTTCTGGGTCATAATCAACCACATGGTACGAACTATAGTCCGGCCGAAAATGGTGTTTCATCGTTTTATCGGCGTGCGACACGGCCGCCTTATAAAAAATGGAGTCGGCTGTATATTGGGAGGCTTTAAACAATAGCTCGAGATTCATCATATTATCAATAATGACAGGGTATTTCCAGCCCTTCTCTTTTTGCCAGCCTTTGTCAGCATCCCACGAAAGGATAGCACCCACCTTTGGGTTATAACGTTTCATAAGTGACTTAGCCGTTTGTATCATAATAGATCGATAGGCGGTATCGCCTGTTATGCGGAAAGCATTACCATAGCTGCAATTGATCATAAAGCCCACATCATGATGCCCGGAAAAAAACTGGATAGGCTTTAAGAGCTCAGTCCAGTGAACGGCCTGCTGCTTTAATGTATCCTTTTTGCTGAACTCATACAGGTACCATAAGCTTCCGGGAAAGAAGCCGCTGGTCCAGTCGTAAATGTCCGACTGGGTCATACGGCCGCTCTTGTCGACCGATTTGGGCAGGCGATCTTTTTGTAAAACACCTAAGGTATCTAACATATGTTGGGTCTGTTTTACCGCAAAATTTAACCCGGCATCTGGATCGCTGGCAGGCTGCTCTTGCCGACAGCCTACTAGGAGTAATAAGAATAAGATAGCGTGAATTAATTTCATCTGTTTATTTTTTCTTTAATGGTTTGCGTATTATTTTTCATTGCTCTCGACAACTTCTAGTGTATATTTTCCTTGAAGGTCTTTTTTTATGGCGGTAAAAATGAGTTGATAAAGTCCCCCTTGCCAGCTATTAAGTAAACGCGGATCATCAATGGTGATGGGCACAATTTGGGGTTCACCGAAGAGATCTGCCTGGTAATGCATTTCGACGCTGGTTTCACCCAAAGATAGCTTAATAACACCGGGTTTTATGATTTCGGGTTTATGAGCGGCCAATAAATGAAGCTCATTTTCTTTCTTGGCGCTACTTAGGCTAAATTCGTCGCTGATGGTGAAGCGATGCTTTTTCCGCTGCAGGGTATAGCTACGGAGCCACGTATTGATAGCTGCGCCTGCGGGATAGGCTTTTGCTATATCGGTTGTAAAATGAAGATCTCCTTTCGCTGTAAATTGGGTGTTAGCGGCCTCATAGTTTAAGCCCGCGGGTTGTTCATAACCGTTGATTACGGGGAGGTTATGAAAGGCCGACTGCATCGTCCAGATTTTGTAACGGTCTTTACTGAAGGTCTGCTTGGTGTAGGTGCCTACACCGGCGTCCACTAAAAGAGGTAATCCGTTGTAATATAGGATAAAGCTGCCTACGTCATTGTGGTTATGAAACTCATCATTATGGCCCCCTTTGGCTGCAAAATAGAATCCCTCCTTGGAAGATGCCTTTTCGCGGCCGCCCGCTACTTGTGTTTGTGGGAACCAGAAATCGCCCACGAGCGGTTCGATGGTTGGGGCTTGTAAGATACGAGGGGTCCATTGTAGATCTTGTAGGATGGCGTAGATACTGCCGCTAAGGGATGCTTTATCCTTGGCTTTCTTTTGCTCGTAAAAAGCGCCGAAGCCCTGCATCGTTGCATCGTTTATGGCGACCCCATAACGGTAAACTAAACCTGCATTGACGCCACCTTTTGCGCTGGCATCAGCAAAATTGACAAAGTAGGGATCGTCGATGTATACTTGGTAGATATAAGTTCCTATGTTTTTAACAAGGGGGTGGGAGTAGATATTAATACTTCCACCGGTAGCCTGATGCAGAAGTTCCAGGTATTCGAAGAACTTACCTCCGGCGTGCGACCAGTAGGATGGGCCTTCATCACAGGCACCATCGTCATGATAGGAGTTGATAAACTGATCTACCGAATGCATGGTTTTATAGGTGTATAGTGTTCTTTTTTCTTGATCGCTTTCCATCAACAGGATACACTGTAATACATTGAAGTTAATCCAAGGGTTCCAATTATTCACCAAACCTCTTCGATTGTTGGAGCTTTCACCGCCCAATCCCATCCACCATAAGTCGTTTCGTTTATAGTAGGGATCCAAGATATTTCGCCGGATTTCGGTCGCGATGCGCTTAGCGATAAGTGGACTGGCTTCGTCAAGACGGTCTTTTAGGAAATAGTGTGTCCAAGCAAGGAGGGCACCGGTTTCTCCGGAACCTAAATCGATTACCATGTTATCGATATCGGGAAGATCTGTATATTGCTTTTGAAGCGCGAGGTGAGCCGATAAGACCCAGTTGCTCTGTTCGCAGATGGCCCATACACCATTGATGATTTGATCAATAAAACGTCCTTTACCTTCCATAAGCTCTGCCAGCAAAAGATTTTTGAGCGCCTCCTTGCGGGCATTGTCGGGCTTTTGCATTTGCTCGCGATTGCCTGTTCGGTTGATGGCGAGGTAGTCGGTTGCTTTGATAATATCCCAACTAAAATTGAGCGCTGCCTCACCTTTTTGTATGCTGGCTGCTCTTAAGTCAGCCGGTTGCTTGTCCCAAAAGGCCCGGTCCTGATAAGTAGGAAAGGCTACCCATTCCTGTGCTTTAGCTAAATGCTTGGCTAACACATCTGCTGAGAAACCCTTCATCAATAGGTCGCGCTTTTCTGCTGCTCCAACTGATGCGGTTAGGAGTAGCAGGATGATCCATAATATTGATTGTCTTTTCTTCATTACCATCCAACGTTTTGGGTTAACTGATCATTTTGATCCATCTCGGCTTGCGGAATGGGCCATAGGTAGTCTCTATCTTTAAACACACGGGTTTTTAGCACACGGGTAGTAAACTCCAGTATTGGCCCGTTACATACTTCGGATGCTATTTTCCAGCGTCGCACATCACTAAAGCTAACACCTTCGGTAGCGAGTTCGATTGCACGCTCATGGCGGATACGTTGGCGCATACTTTCTTTGGAATCGACGTATGTAGGCAAACCCGCATTACTGTTCTGTAGTTCGGGCATACCCGCGCGCGTGCGTACGCGATTGATGGCCGCAAAAATTTCTGCATCAGGTGCACCCAGGAGCTCATTACGCGCCTCAGCAAACATCAACAATACATCTGCTAAACGAATAACAGGAAAATCGATGGGGCCATGTTCACGTAGCTGGCTTTCATCGCCTACGCTGACAAATTTACGCCATAGGTATAGGGCATTGGCATTCCAATTATGACGGATATGGAAGTTAGGACTTACATCACCTACGAACGGCCATGCTAAGGTGTAGGTAACATTGTTGGCGCCCACATACTGCGCATAGGGGGTGATGATGGTTTGTTGCAGCCGCGGATCCCGATTTTCATAGGCTTTTTTGATGACATCGGGGCTGCGGAAGAGGGCATCGCGCTCGGCGACAGACATGGTAGAGTAGCCAGGAATGATTGCATCCCAGTTGAAGGCCGAGCCGTCTAACATTTCATAGCTGTCAATAAGCGTTGGCGAAGGTACGCCATTAGTCCAACAAGAGCCTCGGGTAGCCCGCGTGCCTAAACGGAAGCTCATGTTTTCACCCATTCCTTGCACCGGTACGTTTTGGATGGAAAAGATCACCTCGACATTGCGCTCGGTTTCAGCCCGGAAAAGTTCGTTGTATTTTGGATGAAGGCTATAGCCCATGTTCATAACGGTTTTGAAGTCGGCCGCTGCTGCCTCCCAATCTTCTGCGTACAGAGCGAGTTTACCTCTTAGCGCTATAGCCGCTCCTTTAGTTGCTCTGCCAAATTCGGATGCTCCGTACGATTCGGGTAGGAGGTTGATGGCTTCTGTTAGATCATTTGCAATAAAGGCACGTACCTCTTCTATGGTATTGCGCGGTTTTAAGGCTTCATTGTACAAAACGGGTTCTTCATAAAGCGGAACCCCTCCATAGAAATCTAAGAGATTGAAATAGTGTAAGGCGCGCAGAAATCGTGCTTCACCAATGAGACGCTGCTTAAGAGTCTCTTCTACAGCGGCCATGTTGGGTATGTGGGCCAGCGCATCATTGGCCCGCTGCACGCCTTTGTACAATTCGCGCCATTTATTTGCATAGGTATTGCTTAATGTGGTTGTTGTACCGGCCATTTCCTGCTCAAAGCGGTCATAACCGTAGGCATAGGGCGATAAACAGTCGAGCATATAATATTCACGATAGACATTTTCATCCCGTAGGTTGTTATAGATGGCGTTGACGCCTAATATCGCCTGATCTTGTGTTTGCCACATTTGCTCTTCACCAATGCGGTCGTATGGTGTGGTCTCCAACAGGGAGCTTTTACAGGCGCTGAGTAACAAAGTTGTAAAACCTATAAAGATAATTTTTTTCATCTGTATATATATTTAAAGGTGATGATTTATTCTTCTTAAAAAGTTACATTTAAACCAAAACTGATCTGCTTCATGGTAGGGTAGAGCGTTTGTGTGTTGCCGAGTCTCGTGATTTCCGGATCGATACCTTCATAGCCGGTAAAGGTGAAGAGGTTTTCGCCGTTCACATAGAGCATCAGCCGTTTCATATTGATTTTCTCAACCCACCTGCTTGGTAAATTATAGCTTAACTGGATATTCTTTACACGCAAGAAGGATGCATCCTGCAGCCAGAAGTCGGACGCAGGGTCGGTATTCTGACCGTATACATAGTTGGTTAAACGCGGGTATTTGGCATTGGGGTTTTCGGGTGTCCAATGATTATCAGCCACTGCTTGGCTAATGAGATATCCATTTCTTACACCCGTAGTAAGGTAACCATCGCGCCAGTAGGCTTTATTGCCCGCTTGCCCCTGCAAAAGAACCTGTATGCCAATGCCTTTGTAGCTCGCATCGAGGTTTAAACCGAACAGGGAGGTTGGGTTGGGACTTGCATTAAGAATCTGGCGGTCGTTCTCATCAAATTTTTTATCGCCATTGGCATCTACATAAAGGAAATCACCGGGTTGCGGGGTGCTGGGCTGAAAGGTATAACCGTCTGCCACCAGCTGATCGATGTAACCACGATCACTCTCTTGCACAATTCGATCTACCTGCCGTACGTAGAACGCCCAAATTGGGTTGCCTTCTACCAAGATGTTCTGATTAGCCAAGCTATATTCATCACCTTTGTATTTGATGACTTTGTTCTGTACATAGGTATAGTTGGCATGAATGCCGTAGCTGAAATCGCCCACCTGATCATTCCATCCCAACGAGAATTCTATACCACGGTTTCGTACAATAGCGGCATTTTGCTTGGGCGACTGAAGTGCTCCCTCGCTATTGGTGGGTATTCCATTTACCAAGGGAATAGGTAAATCAATCAGAATGTCTTTAGTCCGGCGGTTAAACCATTCGAATTCAAAGCTGATTTTATTGTTCAGCGCCGCCAAATCTACGCCGATATTAGTTACTTCGGTTTTTTCCCATGTTAAACGGGGATTGGTGATACCTAACGGAGCTACACCCCGTATGATAGTACCGCCTAAGGAGTAGTTGGCCGAGCCGTAGGAGTTGATGTAATCATAATCGCCAATGCTATTGTTACCAAGGGCGCCCCAAGAACCGCGTAATTTAAGGTCGTTGATGAAGGTGTTGTTTTTCATGAACGCTTCTTGCGATATACGCCATCCTGCTGAGAAGGAGGGAAACACCCCCCAGCGTCGCGCCTTCGCGAAGCGTGATGAACCATCGTTGCGGACGTTGGCTTCGAATAGATATTTGTCTTGGTAGTTATAGTTGAAGCGACCGAAGAAAGAGCGTAGGGCCCAGTCGGTTGCATTTCCACCTACCACAGCATCCGAGGAAGTGGTTGCGTCGAGTACGGGTGTAGATTCGTCAATCATATCATATCGGCGTGCCTGAAAGCCATTCCTTCGGTAATACTCTTCTTGATAACCCGCCAGTAGATCTATCGTGTGCACCCCCAATTTGGTGTTGTATTTTAATACGTGATTCATGACGTATTGAAAGTCGCGCTGATGGGTATTATATACGCTGTTTCGCGATGGGTTAGGGTTGGTAATTTGTTCGGTTTGAAAGTTATAGCGTGGTATATAGATACTATGGCTTCTTTGGGATTGATTATCAAAATCAATGGAGAAGCCGGATTCCAATCGTAAACCTTTATACAGATCAATATTAGCGTACATTCTAGAGAATATCTTCTGCCTTTCGAGGTCACCTATCGTACTGTTGATATTATGAAGGTAGTTATTGGCTTGTAGATTTTCGCCCGGGGCCATGGCAGATCCGTAGCGTCCTTGTGCGTCGCGCGGTAAAATACCAGGTACAGATCCGGCAGTAAAAGCAAATAGATCACCTATATTTGCTAGGCCGGCGTTAGACCACAGTCCGAAAGTATTGCTTCCTACTGTTAGCCAGTCGTTCACCTTTGTTTCGACATTTACCCGTGCGCCGTAGCGTTTGAAGCCGGCTCGTTCTACAATTCCCGGGCTGTTTATATAGTTGCCGGAAAGCAGGTAGGTGGTTTTTTCATTGCCCCCGCTGGCAGATAGGTTATGTTCTTGCGACCATTTCTTCTGCAGGATCCAATCGAACCAATTTGTATTTGGGTAACGCATGGGATCAACCGCCGAATTGGCGCGCCAATCATCTATCACGGATTGTGTGAAAGGACCGGAATTAGGCGTAAGGTTATTGAACCCCTCATTGATTAATTCCATGTGACGAGGATAATCGCTTACCATGTCAATTAAATTAGAGGGCTGTTGTTGCGATAGCCTTACGTTATAATTTAGATTTGAGGTGCCAGCCTTACCTTTTTTTGTGGTTACGAGGACAACACCATTAGCGGCTCTTGAACCGTATATGGCCGCTGAGGCCGCGTCCTTCAAGATGGATACATTAGCCACGTCTTGTGGATTGACATCATTCATATCGCCGGGTACGCCATCAACCAATACTAAGGGTGATGATTCGTTCAAGGTACCTTGCCCGCGGATACGGAGCGTTGCTTCATTTTTTCCCGGCTGCCCTGAGGCCTGCCTTACTTGTATACCTGAACTGAGACCGGCCAAACCGGAAGATAAATTGGAAATGGGCCTGGTTTCGGCCACATCGTTAAAGTCGATCGAAGAAACTGCGCCTGTTACGTTGACCTTCTTCTGGGTACCATAGCCCACTACTACCACTTCATTAAGCCCCGTTTGATCTTCGGCCAAAACAATACTCATGGTTCTGCCGTCATAAACACGCTCCATAGCTTTATAGCCTAGAAAACGAAATACCAAAGTGGCTGGCTGCTTCTGTAAGGAAAGCGAAAAGGTGCCTTGTTCGTTGGTAATTGCGCCATTGCTGCTACCTTTCTCCAAGACGCTTACGCCCGCCAACGGAAGGCCCTGAACATCTTGTACAGTACCCGTTGCTTTTACTTGCTGCACGGGCGTAGAACTAGCAGACGCAACCTCCGATTGCTTAGCTTTGATGATAACTGCTCGGTTTTGGATGGTGTAGGTGAGTGGTTGGTTTTTAAAAGATTGCCGAAGTGCTTCTTCTAAATTTACATCTCGGATATCAATGTTGATGGGATTTGTTTTTTGCAGCAGATTAAGATCATAAATAAAATCATAATTACTTTGTTTACCAATTAGATTAATGAGTTCCATCAAAGATATTTTGTTCCTTTTAATGGTGATGTTTTGCGCGCTGGCCAGTGATGCAAATGTTTGCGCAAAGAAACAAAATGTTATCGCTATAACCAGGTTGATTTTCATAACGAGAGGTACTATTGAAAAAGTTGGCCTAGGCTTTGCCCAACGTATGGGCTTAGACCATAAGATGTCAATTAAATTCATATTTTTGAATTTTCAGCTGTAAATGATTGTTATTAGGTTTATTTATTTGTCTGAAGATTTAGTCGGGAGATGTTGCAAGCACTCCCGGCGTTCTTATCTTAATTATCGTTATTTAGATACCATTACCCTCCTTCCTTCTATCTTGAAATGGACGTTTCCTGTTGCTTCGATAATGGTGAGCACATCTTGAAGCGAACGGTTTCTAGATATTCTCCCACCGAAGCTTATCGCTTCTTTGCCAGATAAGCGATAATCGATACGTACATCATACCAGCGTCCTATTTGGTCCATAATATCCTGCAGCTCTCCTTGAAATTGGAAGTAGCCATTTTTCCATGCGATGATTTCTTCGATGTTGGCCTTGGCGATCTGGATGCCTTGATGGTTAATAAGGGCTTTTTCTCCAATGGATAGGATAGGAGTAGCAGTGTTTTCGCTTCTTAGACTCTTTACTTTTACACGACCACTTATTAAGGTAGTTTCACTTGCGTCTGCCTTATAGGCGTTAATGTTAAAGGACGTGCCCAATACCACCACTTCTTGATTATTCGTTTCTACGATAAAGGGTTGATTGGCAAGTTGTCTTATTTCAAAGTATGCTTCTCCTTGTACTTTCACTTTCCGTTCTGTACTGCCAAAGGCTGTTGGGTAGGTAATAGACGAAGCGGCATTGAGCCATACAAGCGACCCGTCCGGAAGGGCTAATTGGTATTGCCCACCTTTTTGCGTGGATATAGTGTTGTAGCTATTGGTTGCGGCAGCAGCGGTGCCTATGGGTTTATAATGGATTTTTCCGTCGGATGATTTAATGATGCTTGTTGTACCTTGTTTAGCGAGCTCCCCGTTAGCTGCGTCATCTAGGGCAATGGTTGAACCATCGGCAAGAGTAAGAGTGGTTTTTTTTGATTGAAAATCGGAAATGGGCAAATTGGATACAATAATTGTCTTCTGCACGGATCCTTTGTCTCGTTGGAGATACCAATAACCAACAAGGAAGGCAAATAGTAATAACGCCACTGCGGCAGCATATTTATAGGGTAATTTTTTAGAGGTCGATTGCTGTGATGCATGTATCTGCACGTCGATGCGCTGCTTCAGGCGATTCTTTAAATGGTGCTGGTTTTCTGTGTCAAAAGGTAGGTCTTCCTGATGTTTTTCCAGTAATTTAAGGTATAACAGATAGGTCTGCACCTCTTCTGTCGAAGCTGTTCCATTGGCTACTTTCTGGGCTATTTGCTTATACTGATCAGGTGTCATACGGGTGCTTATATCTTATAGGCACTTCTAAATGAACTGTCCCCCAAAAAATTATAAAAATAAAAAAAATAGGTGGCTATTTTTAGCGAGGTGAAGTCGAAGCTTTTTTAATGCGATGGTCAATTGATTTTCTACGGTCTTTTCTGATAGTTGTAACCTTTCTGCTATTTCGGGATTAGTAAGCCAAGCACTTCGACTGAGATGAAAAATCTCTCTACATCGTTTAGGGAGCTGCGCGGTAAATTGTTCGATGATGGCCTGCAGTTCTTTTACTTCATAACTATCAACGGTTGTGTTCAGTTCCTTTAGGGATTTATCGGCAATTTTCTTGAAGGCGTCTAATCTTACTTTTCCGTGCCTGATGTAGTTGGCCATTTTATAACGAACAGCCATTGCGAGATAACCGGCAAAAGAGTTCAGTTGTACTTGTTCGCGGTTTGCCCACAGCCATGTGAAGATTTCTTGTAAAACATCTAATGCAGTTGCTTCATCGCGTAACAGTCGAAAAGCTTGTTGGTATAATTTTTCCCAATGCCGATCATAAATTTCATTAAAAGCAAGGTGATCGCCTGCTTTCAAAAAACATAGTAACTCGATGTCGCTATACGATTCGTAGGCTTTCATCATACGCATTAGGTTCAATTGTGTTGTGTTACAAACTTACTAATTTTTCAATAGCATGCAAGGTGTTGGTTGTTGGTTGTTGGTTATTAGTGATTAGTTATTGGTTGTTGGTTATTAGTGATTAGTGATTAGTTATTGGTTATTAGTTGTTGGTTATTAGTTGTTAGTTCGAAGCAAGAGATCTCTCCACTCCATTTCACTACGGTCGAGATGACGGCTGAAACGAGAAGTACGGCACGGTAGTAGGAGTGGCCTCATGGGATGAGCGTAAGAAGATTCAGAGAGTGTAAGGAAAAAAGGCTCATCTCTACGTTCTTCGGTTTGCAAACTTTTGGGTCAGCCAAAAGTAGACTAATTATATTTTCGTTTTCGAAAATAAAATCCTTTTTATTTTTTCTATGATTTTTTATAATCTTTGTTTATTTTTGTTTTCGTAAATAAACGAAAATAAACAAAGATTATGTCAGAAACGATACTTCCTAACCAGCGAAGGGAAAAAATAGTAGAGATGCTTAGGGAAGATGGTTTTGCTAAAGTGATTAATCTGGCGAAAATTTTCAAAGTAACCGAAGTCACGATCAGGCAAGATCTAGAAAAGCTTGAAAAAGAAGGTGTTTTAGTGCGGGAACATGGTGGAGCTTACCTGAAAAATATCGAGGATAAAGTAAGGGCGTTATCGCTCATCAATCAGGATAATCTTGATAAGAAGGAGAAAATAGCCAGTAAGTGTATTGAATATATTGAAAGCGGTGATAGCATCATTCTCGACTCGGGTTCAACCACCACCGAGATTGCCAAGAAATTAAAAGGTTTTAAGAATCTCACCGTCATTACGAATGCCTTAAATATCGCTATGATGCTTGGAACAGAGCCGGGTATTGATCTCATTGTTACCGGAGGGGAGTTTAAGCCACCTACCTTATCACTTACAGGGCAAAAAGCTGCCGATTTTTTTCAAGGGATCTATGTGCAGAAATTATTCTTAGCAACAGCGGGCTTGTCATTAAAAGCTGGACTGACTTATCCGAGTATCAACGATATTGTTGTTAAGAAGGCGATGATTGATGCTGCGGAAACAACCTATTTGGTGGCCGATTCAACAAAAATTGGCAAGAGCTCTTTCGCCAGTTTAGGAGCACTATCACTGGTAGATTATATTATTACCGACTCGGATATCAACGATCGCGATAAAAAGGTTTTTGAAGAGAATGATATTGAAATTCTGCTCGCTTAAAATACGAAAAACTAAACAACAAACATAAATATGAACAAGAAGGGGAGTTTGGGAGTCATCATCGGAAATCGTGTTTTTTTTCCGGATAAACTGGTTTCAGAGGCACGAGCAGAGGTTATTGAACAGCTCGAAAAGTTAAAAATAGATTACGTTGTCTTGGATGAGCTGCACACTAAATTAGGGGGAGTAGAGACCTTTAAGGACGCCCAGAAATGTGCAGCGCTGTTTACGCAGCATGCAGCGGAAATTGTTGGTGTGCTGGTAGTGCTGCCCAATTTTGGCGATGAACGTGGTGTAGCCGAAACATTGAAATTAGCGGGGTTGGATGTGCCGGTATTGGTGCAAGCCTACCCGGATGAATTGAATAAATTAGACCTTGCCAGAAGACGAGATTCCTGGTGCGGAAAAATTTCAGTTTGTAATAACTTGTATCAGTATGGTATAAAATATACGCTTACAGATCAGCATGTAATTCATCCGAAAGATCCTGCTTTTGAAATCGAACTGCTTAACTTTCTTGCGGTATGCCGTGTAGTGGGTGGTTTAAGACGCCTGAGGATTGGAGCGGTGGGAGCGAGACCTGGAGGATTCAATACCGTTAGATATAGTGAGAAGCTATTACAACGGCATGGTATCTCTGTGGTAACGGTCGACTTATCTGAAATTTTAGGAAAAGCCAATCGCCTTACGAAAGACGATGCCGTCGTAAAGGCACACCTCGATAAGATCAATGCCTATGCATCCCGGGGTAAAACACCTGATGAGGCGATGATACAGATTGCCAAACTGGATGTGGTACTCAATCAGTTTGTAGAGGAACATGATTTGGATGCAACGGCTATTCAGTGCTGGACATCGCTGCAAACAAATTATGGCTGCAACGTATGCACCAGTATGAGTATCATGAGTGAAAATATGCTGCCAAGCGCTTGTGAGGTGGATGTAACCGGAACGCTGAGTATGTACGCCATGCAGTTAGCATCGGGATCACCCAGTGCCCTGGTTGATTGGAATAATAATTATGCCGATGACGCGAATAAGTGCGTACTCTTCCATTGCGGTAACTGGGCTAAATCTTTCTTGCCAGAGGTTGAAATTAGCAATGCACCGATCTTGGGTACCTCTGTGGGGGTGGAAAATACATATGGAGCCCTAGATGGTCGTACGCCTGCTTCGGCCTTAACCTATGGACGCATCAGTACGGATGACCCGAAAGGGATTATTAAGGCCTACATTGGAGAAGGAGCTTTGACAGACGATCCTTTAAATACCTTTGGAAATCGTGCTGTGGCACAAATTCCAGATTTGCAGGGACTAATGCAATATGTTTGTCGTAATGGTTTTGAGCACCACGTAGTGATGAACGCCTCCAATACGGCCGGCATTTTGAAAGAAGCCTTGGGTAATTATATGGGTTGGGAAGTATACCAACATCATCCCGGAAATTAAAATCGTTATACATAATGGTTGAAAGCGAATTAATTGCGAAATCAAAAGAATACCGCCAGAAAATTCTCAAATATATTGTGGGAGCGAATGCTGGCCACACGGGCGGGAGCTTGTCGTGCATTGATATTTTGAATGTCTTGTATAATGTGGTGCTGAATACTGGTCCAGAGAATTTTACCTCGCCCGACCGCGATCGCTATATTCAAAGTAAAGGACATTGTGTGGAAGCGTTGTTTGTGGTATTGGCTGATAAAGGTTTCTTCCCGGAAGAAGACCTAAATACACTTTGCCGCTACAAATCGCACTACATAGGACATCCTACCAGAAAGGTAAATGGTGTGGAACAGAATACGGGTGCGCTTGGCCATGGTTTGCCAATCAGTGTGGGTACAGCCTTAGCCGCAAAAATGGATAAAAAAGATTATCGTGTCTTTACGCTGTTGGGGGATGGTGAGCTGCCGGAAGGTTCGAACTGGGAAGCGGCCTTAACGGCGGCTCATTATAAATTGGACAATTTATGCGCGATTCTCGATAAAAATAGCCTGCAAATTACAGGACCAACAGCGGATGTATGTAATACCGATCCGGTGGATGAGAAATTTGAAAGCTTCGGTTGGGCAGTAAAACATGTGGATGGACACGACCTAAAAGCTATTAGGGAAACCTTGGAAAGCATGCCTTTTGAAGTCGGGAAACCCAGCTTAATAATTGCCCATACGGTGAAAGGCAAGGGGGTGAGCTTTATGGAACACAGTGTTAGCTGGCATCATGGTGTACCGAATGCCGAACAATATGCACAGGCTATAGAAGAATTAAGTATATAACATTTATGGGAACTGTAACAACGGATGACATTAAGACTACGAAACCAAACCTGGAGGTATTTTCTGCTACCTTACAAGCTTTGGCCGCTCATGATAGGGATGTGGTAGTGGTAACAAGCGATTCCAGAGGTTCTGGAAAGTTAGTACCTTTTGGCAAGAAATATCCGGAGCAGATTGTGGAGATCGGTATTGCTGAACAAAACTTAGTGGGCGTAGCAGCGGGACTGGCTTCTACAGGTAAGAAAACCTTTGTGGTATCGCCTGCCTGCTTCCTTACGGCACGTGCTCTGGAACAAATAAAAAATGATGTGGCGTACTCTGATAATGCGGTTAAACTAATTGGTATCAGTGCCGGAGTAAGTTATGGAGCACTGGGCTCCACTCATCATAGCTTACACGATTATGCAGTCTTAAGGGCCATAAATAATTTGACAATCGTTGCACCGGCCGATAATTATGAAACGGAACAAGCGATTTTGCAAGCCAATGCACTTGGCCAGCCCATCTATTTGCGCTTTGGCAAAAAGGCCATGCCGCTCCTTACGGAAGACACTGCTAATACGTTTACGCTAGGAAAGGGAAGGGTGATTAAGGCGGGAAAGGACCTTACTTTTATTGCCACTGGAGAAACGGTATACCCGGCATTGGAAGCCGCTAGAAAGTTGCAGCGGGAAAACGGATTGGACGTTTCGGTAGTAAGTATGCATACAATAAAACCATTGGATACAACTTTATTGGAGGAATTCGCAGAGAATACTAGGGCTATTATAACGGTAGAAGAACACAGCGTAAATGGCGGGCTTGGGGAGGCCTGTGCAGCATATCTTTTACAAAATAAGCATAATAAACCCTTTAAAATTGTTGGAATACCTGACGAATATACCGTTACCGGTTCGCAGGTTGAAATTTTTAATCATTACGGTATTTCGGAAGCGGGTTTGGCTGAAACAGCGCTGAGCTTGCTAAACACAATTGCATAGGTTAATACCCTAGGCAATAATTTTTATAAAAACTAACCCTTTATGAAACACCTAAATATATGTGCCTTGCTGCTGCTATTATGTTTGGGCTGCGGCAACAGAAACAAAGATGGGCAACCCAAACAGATCGCTATTGTGGTTTCTACCCTCAATAACCCTTGGTTCGTCTTTTTGGCAGAGTCGGCAGCGGAAAAAGCAAAAACACTGGGCTATACAAGCAAAATTTTTGATTCGCAAAATAATACGGCCTTAGAAACAGATCATTTTGAAAATGCCATAGCCGCTGGTTATGATGCTATCCTCTTTAATCCAACAGATGCCGAAGGTTCCGTTGTAAATGCAACGAAAGCTACGGATGCCGATATTCCGGTTTTCTGCATGGATAGGGAAATTAACTCTAGAACGGCTGCTACCTCACAAATTTTATCTGATAGCTATGCTGCCTGTGTGCAGCTGGGTAAATTGTTTGTGAGCGATTTGGACAGGAGTGGGACGTATGCGGAAATACTCGGAATTGTTTCGGATAACAATACCTGGAATCGTTCAAAGGGATTTCATAGCGTGGTAGATAATTTTCCAAACTTGAAGATGGTGGCCCAGCAAAGTGCAGAATTCGACCGAAATAAGGCAATGGAGGTAATGGAGTCCATACTGCAGGCACACCCGGATATCACAGGCGTTTTTTGTGGTAACGATGCGATGGCGATGGGCGCTTACCAGGCTACGGTTGCTGCAGGAAAGGCAGATCAAGTGAAAATTTATGGTTTTGATGGTGCGGAAGATGCCGTGAATGCGGTTAAAGACGGAAAAATCAATGCTACTGCGATGCAGTTTCCAAAGCTGATTGCTGAAAAGGCGGCAACACTTGCGGATGCCTATTTTAAGGGCGAGCGGAATTTTCGAAAGAAATTACCAATTGCAGTGGATGTGGTGACGCCAAAAAATATTGATCAATACATCGCTTACGGTAAGAAAAACTAACAGATATGGCAAAGCGGGGAATAAAATATACATTGTTGGTGCTCTTAGGTGCTGTGTTGGTTTATAATTCGATATACATTAAAAGCCTCCAAGCAGTGAAGGCTGCTAACAAGGGTTTCGACGTTGATAGCTATGCTAGCAATTATTTGTTTAAAACAATACCCAAATCTACTGCTGCTTTTACCGATTTTACGTCGTTGCGCAACGCGTTGCGAGCTAACCCTTCGGAAGCTTTCGACGCCTATTCGCACGCACCGAGTGACGGTGATATCCGGTATTTTATGGTAAATGGCAGCGGTGTAGTAGTCAGCAAAGACTCGGGCTATGTGTGGCTGGAAGACAGCGAAAAACAACACCTTAAACTGGCTTCGCAATATATCTATGGCACGGCGGCACGGGATGCTGCAGGGCTTATTTCGGTAGATTCTTTCGATAATACCATGCTATTTAACGAGGTTTCGGAAAAAATCAATTTCTTAATCAAGAAACAGCTCTCACCAACATTGCAGCAGCTGGCAGTTGGTGACACGCTTCGTTTTACGGGTGCGATAGAGTTAAACCGAAGAGATCCGGTATTGGCAGAGACGGCAATTATTCCGTTACGTTTGGAAAACTTGCAAAATGAAAATAAGTAATATGCTTGAGGCCCTTAATATTACGAAGAAGTTTGCTGGCGTAACAGCACTTAATGCGGTGAACCTGCAGTTGATGCCGGGAAAGGTGACGGCTATTATCGGTGAAAATGGTGCCGGAAAATCAACCTTGATGAAAATCTTGTCGGGCGTATACCCGGATTATGAAGGTAAGATTGTATACAAGGGGCAAGATGTGCATTTTGCCAATCCGAGGGAGGCGCAGCAGTGTGGTATTGCTATTATCCACCAGGAACTCAACCTGATTCCGGATCTCTCCATTTTTGAGAACATATACTTGGGCAGGGAACTCACCGATCAATGGGGTTTTGTAGATAGGAAAGCGATGCGTAGCAATACGCAGCGACTGTTGGAACGATTAAAGCTTAACGTGAGTCCGAATTCCCTGATAAACGAACTAAAGGTTGGGCAACAGCAGGTGGTTGAAATTGCCAAAGCTCTGCTAACGGATGCCGATGTACTCATTATGGATGAACCTACGTCGGCCATCAGTGAACAAGAGGTAGAGGTTCTTTTTGGCATCATTGAAGCGCTGCGCAATGAAGGTAAAACAATTGTGTACATTTCGCATAAGCTGGATGAGCTGTTTAAAATAGCGGACGCCTACATCGTCATGCGGGATGGCTGCGTAATGGAGAGTGGGGAAATGCAAGATGTGGACCATGACGGGCTCATTAACAAAATGGTCGGCAGAGAGATTCAACTGTTAAGTCAAGCGCATAGGGTAGTAAGTAAAGAGGTGCTATTAAGGCTTGAGAACATGTCTTTGCAGGATACGCGAATAAAACAAAATCTAATAGTGAACCATGTTTCTTTTCAGTTGTATCGGGGTGAAATTTTAGGCTTGTTCGGGTTAATGGGAGCGGGCCGTACCGAGCTGTTGGAAACCATCGTTGGCATGCATCATGCGCGTAGAAGTGGGACTGTTTGGATGGAGGAGCGTGCATTAGGCTTAAAATCTCCGCAACAGGCGATCCGGGAAGGGATTGTGTTGGTGCCCGAAGACCGGAAGAAAAATGGCCTGGTATTGAACTTAGACATCAAAACGAACGTCAGCCTCAGTCGGCTAAGTGAGGTAACTGAAGGGGGCTTCATCAACAGAAAGAAAGACCTGAATTTAGCGCAGCAATATGTAGACTCGCTGAAAATAAAATGTTCTTCTCCCATGCAACAAACGAAAAACCTGAGTGGCGGCAACCAGCAAAAGGTGGTACTGGCACGGTGCCTGGTAACGAAACCACGTGTGCTATTGCTGGATGAACCTACGAGAGGCATTGATCCGCATGCCAAAAATGAAATATATAAACTTATTGTAAGTCTTGCCGAGCAAGGAATGTCCATTGTGGTGGTTTCCTCCGAACTTCCGGAAATTCTTGGCCTGTCTGACCGGGTGATGGTGATGTGTGAAGGCAAGTTAACGGCTACGTTTCAAGCACATGAGGCCAATGAAGATAATGTATTAAGGGCCGCCATTCCGAAGACCATATAATTAAAAAAATGATTCAACAACGTTCAAAAATTGCCAAATTTCAATCGCTTATAGCGCTGCTATTAATGTGTGTAGTGCTGTCCCTGCTCTCTGATAAATTCCTTACGTTCGCCAATGGTTGGAACGTATTGCGGCAGATTTCGGTAAATGTTTGCATCTCCGTTGGCATGACCTTGGTAATCCTGACGGCAGGAATTGATCTGTCGGTAGGATCTATTTTGGCCTTTAGCGGTGCAATTGCCGCCGGACTCCTTAAATTTGGTATAGCATTACCTACCTATGATCTGTACATAGGCTTTACACTTTTGGGTGCTTTGCTGGCAGGTACCGTGGTTGGCGCTGCACTGGGAACTTTCAATGGTTTTGTAATCACTAAATTTAAAGTACCGCCATTTGTCGCAACGCTGGCGATGCTAACCATTGCAAGGGGATTTACGATGCTCTGGACCAAAGGATATCCTATCTCATCTTTAGGCAAGGAGTTTTCTTTTATTGGTACGGGATGGTTTCTAAGCATTCCGATATTGGTTTGGATTGCTGCTATTGTTGTGCTATTGGCGACTATCCTGACCAACCGAACGGCTTTTGGAAAGTATATTTATGCCATCGGCGGAAACGAAAGTGCAGCTAAATTATCGGGTATTAATATCAATAGTGTAAAAATATGGGTATATGCTTTGGCGGGAATCCTTGCAGCGGTGGGGGGCATTATGGTTACTTCGCGATTAAATTCTGCGCAACCCAATGCTGGTCTAAGTTATGAGTTAGACTCCATTGCAGCGGTGGTTATCGGTGGCACGTCTTTAGCCGGCGGTAGAGGAACCATTATAGGTACTGTTTTAGGTGCGATGATTATTGGTGTATTGAACAATGGCTTGGTATTGATGGATGTTTCGCCCTTTTGGCAACAGGTTGTAAAAGGCGTGGTGATCTTACTAGCCGTAATTATTGATAAAGCAAATCATAAAGAAGAATAGGCATGACAAGCAGTTCGTATATTTTAGCGATCGACCAAGGTACGAGTGGAACGAAATCAATTATTTTTGACGAAGCGGGAACCATTTTCGCGGAGGCTACCGTTCCGTTGAAAACCCATTACCTTGCTGAAGGTTACGTAGAGCAAGATCCGGAAGAGATTTATAAGAATGTTTTGGAGTCTGTTCAATCTTGTGTTGACCAATACAGCGCTGCGGGAGGGATGTTATCGGCAATAAAATCTTGCGGCATCTCCAATCAGCGTGAAACGTTCGTGCTATGGGATAAGGAAGGCCTGCCTCTCTATAATGCCGTAGTTTGGCAATGCAAACGGTCGGTTGGCATTTGCACGGCTTTGCAGGCAGCGGGATTGGCCTGTACCATACAGGAGAAAACGGGGTTGTGCATAGATCCTTATTTTTCTGGCACAAAGTTAATGTGGTTGTACCAGCATCGTGCGGAAATTCGCAAGACCATTGATGCAGGTGAAGCATATTTTGGAACGATAGACACTTGGTTGCTATATAGGTTAACAGGGGGCGAAAAATATTTGACCGACTACACCAACGCATCGCGAACCTTGTTTTTTAATTTGGATACCTTAGATTGGGACCGGGAACTGCTATCTCATTTTAACTTGGATGGCATCCAGTTGCCGGAAGCTAAACCGTCGTCCTATGCTTTTGGAGCAAGCTATTTTGAAGGGCTATTCGAAGAGGCGCTGCCTATACATGCACTTATAGGGGATTCGCATGCGGCGGCCTTTGGTGAGGCATGCATTTACCCGGGCACCGCAAAAGCTACTTTAGGGACGGGCTGCTCCATTTTGTTCAATGTGGGAAGTAAACGTAAAAATTCGACTTCGGGGATGGTCTCTACTATCTGCTGGAGCACGGAAGACCGAGTGGATTACGCTTTGGAAGGTATCATCGTATCCTGCGCCTCGCCCTTAGCCTGGTTAAAAACGGAACTCGGCCTGCTGGCGGATTTTTCGGAGGCAGAAACCATGGCCAATTCGGTGGAAGACAATGGTGGTGTATACTTGATACCTGCTTTCAGCGGTTTGGGCGCTCCCTACTGGGATATGAACAGAAAGGCGTCGATTGAGGGACTGACCTTCGCTAGTAATAAGAACCACATTGTGCGGGCAGCATTGGAATCCATTGCTTATCAAATTAAGGACGTTTTACAAGCCATGAACCGGGACGCCGGTATAGCAGTGAAAGAGCTTATGGTAAACGGTGGCGCTAGTAGCAATCATTTTGTTACGCAGTTTTTAAGTGATCTATTGGATGCATCAGTAATAAAAAATGAAAATAAAAACATATCGGCTATGGGCGCAGGTGTTTTAGCCGGACTTAAGGCTGGGATTTTTGCCAACGTAGATACTATCCATTCTCTTTTTCAAAGGCACCCAATTGCCCAGAGCGCATCTGTACAGAAGGTGGTAGAAGCTTACAAAGGGTGGCAGAGGGTGATGAATTGTTAGTTATTGGTTGTTAGTTATTGGTTATTCGTTGCTAGTTATTAGTGGTCGGTATCAAGTAGCAAGACAGTCTCGGCACTATGCGAGATTGGTTATTTATGAGGTTGCCGGTTTTTTGACTGGAGTTGCCAGCAACGAACTTATTAAGAAGTTATGTTATCAGACCACGGCACGCTAGTAGGACTGGCCTCATGAGAACCTGTCCGACTACTGGCGGATGAGCGTTAAGAAAAATTTGTATGGCGGAGCTAAAAAGCTAAGTGAAGAAGGGAGTGAAACGAACGGCTCCACTTAGCTGTGTGTGAGGGCAAATTTTTTAGCGAAAATCATGCAGCCTTGATTATTCACCCGTATTTGTTCTCAAAGGTGTTCATGAGCTCGTCGTAAGCTCCTCGGTTGTTTGGTTCTTTATTATCAAGAATAAAGAACAATACTATAATTCCCAAGTCTTTCCAGAATTTAATCCTATACTTGCTCTAATGAAAATCTTATTAGTTGAAGACGAGAAGGAATTGTTGGAAGCTATTTCGGTTTCGCTTATAAAGGAATATTTTATAGTTGAAACAGCGGTGGACTATCCTACAGCGCTGGAAAAAATTCTTGTTTACAACTATGATTGTATTTTGCTCGATATTATGCTCCCTGGAGGAAGTGGGCTTCAATTATTAGAACAGCTGAAACAGTTACGTAAATCGGAAAACGTTATTATTATTTCCGCAAAAGACTCGCTTGACGATAAACTTATAGGACTTGAATTAGGGGCTGATGACTATTTGACAAAACCTTTTCACATGGCGGAACTCAACGCACGGGTGAAAGCCGTTCTACGGAGGAAAAAATTAGATGGAAAAAACACCATTGAAACCACAAACCTTGTACTGGACTTAAATGAACGGCAACTTTTTGTGGACGGGGAGGAGGTTGTGCTCAACAGAAAAGAATTTGATGTGCTAAATTATTTTTTGCTTAACGTAAATCGTTTAATAACAAAATCGTCTTTGGCGGAACACGTTTGGGGTGATAACATTGATCAGACTGATAACTTTGATTTTATATATTACCAAATTAAAAATCTCCGGAAAAAATTGCAAGCGGTGAATGCTGCGATAGAAATCGAATCGGTGTATGGTGTTGGTTATAAAATGGTAGAGAGATGAAGCTGCTCAATAAATCGCTAAAATATCTTTCAATTTCTATTTTTTTGATTGTCAGTGTTTGGTCGGTTATCTTTTATATAAATATGCTTGACGAGATCCACGACAGTATAGACGACGGATTGGAAAATTATAAGCTTTTGATCGTTCAGAAGGCAGTGGATGATTCGACGGTACTAAAGAAAAACCATTTTGATGAAAGTAACTACGCCGTTCGGGAGATAAGCGAATCGATTGCTCTTTCGATGAAAGATCGATATGTAGACACCCTAATGTACATGCAGGATGAAGACGATTTAGAGCCTGTGCGCATACTCACTACAGCATTTGAAAATCATGGTCATTTTTACGAGCTGAAAATCATCAATTCAATGGTAGAAGAAGATGATTTGATCGAAGACCTGTTTTGGTCGGTGTTCTGGCTATATTTTATCTTGGTGGCAAGTATTATCATTATTAATAATATTCTTTTACGGAACCTGTGGAAGCCATTTTATGACTTTCTAAATCAAATTACAACCTTTCGACTCGGGAGAAACAAAGAATTACCTGAAATAACAACCGACGTAAAAGAATTTAATAGCTTAAAGAATGCTGTCAACACCTTACTACAGCATAGTTTGGAAACCTATGAGCATCAAAAGCAATTTATTGAAAACGCGTCGCACGAGTTACAGACACCTTTGGCAGTGGCAACTAGTAAATTGGAACTATTGTTAGAAAAGGGAAGTATAGCAGCTACCGAAGCAGAAAGCCTTGCGCAAGTTTTAGAGATAATTGAACGCTTAGTCCGACTGAATAAATCCCTGCTACTTTTAACTAAAATAGAAAACAAACAGTTCTTTGATAAACAGCGCATTTCTATAAATGGGATTGTAGCTCAAACCGTAAATGATCTAGAAGAATTTGCGGAATTTAAGGACATAAAAATAATTGTTAACGAAGTAAGTGATTTAAGTGTTCAGATGGATCTCTCTCTTGCCAATATAATTGTTTCCAATTTGGTGAAAAATGCTCTATTTCATAATGTGACAAATGGTGTTGTAACGATTGATATCATTGCAAATAGAATCAAAGTTTCTAATACCGGGAAAATGGAAGAGCTAAATGCTTATAAGATATTCGGTCGTTTTTATAAGTCTACAGACAAGGAATCGACGGGAACTGGATTGGGCCTGGCTATTGTGAAAGCAATTTGTGGCATGTATGGTTTTGTCGTCTCTTATCATTTTGAAAACAAGCAGCATTATTTTGAAGTTCAATTTAATGAGGGCTGATCAGCGTTGTATTAATACTCAACCCACTGATTTTGTAAGCACCATAGATATTCCAACTTTTTTCCAGAATTGAGATGTTTCTTCGTAACAGAATTAAAAATTAATTGATATGAAAAGAAGTATTTTAATTGGGTTTGCTGCATTGCTTTTTAATGCGAATGTTTCGTTAGGGCAAGATATCCCACAAAGTCAAGTGCCCTCGCTGGTAGTCAATAATTTTCACAAATCTTTTCCGAAGGCTTCTAATGCCGAATGGGAACAACAGGGTGATTTGTATAAAGTGGAATTTGAAACGGGGCTGCTTTCAACAGACCATGATGCTTGGTATGATAAAGCAGGAAAATTGACAGAACACAAAGAAGAGATTTCAAAAAGGGATTTACCACAAAAGGTTCTGACTACAATTAAGAGAGATTTTAACGATTACCGAATAGATGATGTGAAAAAGATTACCAAAGGAAATAGTATAGCATACACGCTAGAGTTGAAAAGCTTCACTGAAGAGTTGAAGGTCGCCTTTGACGCAAATGGTAATGTATTAAGTAAAATGCTTGACTAAATCACAAACATTGTCTTAAGGTAGACATGTGAATTTTTACAGCTCGGCATTACGTCGAGCTGTTTTGAATTTAAACGACGTGCATCATCTCCTCACAGGCTTGAGCACATTTGCGACATGCTTCAGCGCATTCACGGCAATGCTCCATACCCACTGCAGCATGTTTTTCACATTCTGCCGCACATGCATTACAGATTTCAGCGCAGATTCTACAAAGCTGATCACTATAACTACTTCCAAGACTCATAAGCTCGGCCGCAGAACGGCAGATTGCTGCACATTCCAAGTCTAACTGGATACATCTGTTAAGATGTCCTATTTCTTCTTCGTTTAAACATGCAATAGCACAATGATTGCAGATGACTGCACAAGCGTTACATGCTTCAATGCAGTGTTGATACTGTTGATGTGGCATAATTAAACTGTTTAATGGTTAAAAATGATTTGAAATTGTTTAATAATGAAACTACTCCTTTAGGGTAAATTATTGCTCGTGCTAATTTAGGAGTCTTCCAGCTTGACAAAAGTTATCTGTCTAAGTTTGTAATGCCTTTATAAAATTGAGCCGGGTTCTCCTATCTTTTCTTTCTCATATTCTATTATGAACTAGCTACTTTAAATTATTACGTAATAAAGAAATATTTGTTTGAAAAAAATAAAAATAAGATGGGCGCAATTTCATTATAACTATCACACTTGAGTTCGTTTATTTCTTGTTATACTTTTTTAC
>DATMSZ010000467.1:0-10322 GCA_035565175.1 Pseudosphingobacterium sp. | reverse complement strand
TATAATTACCAATTTCTTTTTAAATAATAAAGCTTTGGCTTGATTTTATATGCTGTACTAATATTTGGATAATTTGTTCGGTTATCTGGAGACCCATCATCCTACTTATAAATACGCAATGCCCTTAGTGTTCATTTTATCGCCGATTGCGGGCCATTTGCGGTTTGGCGTGGTTTTTTAAGGCTTTATGGAAACACCTTATCACATAATACATTTTAATATAAAGAAATTGTTTATGAAAAAATTAATGTTTGCAGCAATTTTCACAACGACTATTTTAGCAAGTTGTGGTAACCGACAAGATGGAAACGATTCACATGATGGGATGGGAGCTGGTAGCGGGACTATCGACAGTACAGAAGAACCTATGCATCCAAATGATACCACAGGTATGTCTGCCCCCGTTGATACGGCTATGGACACTACAACAATGCCTTAATGTTAATTAATTATTAAAGGGTGTCTAGACCCTTCCTTTATATCAATTTGCATCTCTATCCGTCAGATTTCGGGCAAATAATAAGGAAGAAGCTTTTGTCAGACACCCTCTTTATCTTTTAATAAAATCTCACATAATATGATGCAATCAAATAATAATTCAAACGACCCTCAGAAAAAATACGCCGTACCACCATTTCCTAAACAAGTTCAAGAGACTCCCGGAACAGAAAGTGAAATGGATCCAAAAGCTGATCATGGCGAAATGAGTTATCAGGGTACAGGTAAGTTACAAGGTAAAAAGGCTGTCATTACAGGAGGCGATTCAGGAATAGGAAAGGCTGTCGCTATTGCCTTTGCTCGAGAAGGAGCAGATGTGCTGATAAGTTATCTTGCCGATGTAGAAGATGAAGACGCACAAGATACACTTAAATGGATCGAAGATGCCGGTGTTAAATCGCTATCAGTAAAGGGTGATATCCAACAAGAAGAACACTGTAAATCCATTATTGAGCAAGCGGTAAGTGCCTTTGGTCAAGTAGATATTTTAGTTAATAACGCGGCCTTTCAAATGGGAAGAGAATCATTGCAAGAAATCCCGCAAGGAGAATGGGAGCGAACGTTTGCCACAAATATTCATAGCATGTATTATTTATGTAAGGCAGCAGAACTTCACATGAAGAAAGGAGCGAGCATCATTAATACTACATCCGTGAATGCATATTCTCCCACACCTATTTTGTTAGCTTATGCCGCAACAAAGGGAGCAATACAGAATTTTACTGCTAATCTAGCGCAATTGTTTTTACAGCAAGAAAAAGGAATACGTGTGAATGCCGTGGCGCCAGGTCCTGTGTGGACACCCCTTATACCATCCACTATGCCAAATGCTGATAAATTTGGCCAAAATACGCCCATGGGCAGACCCGCTCAACCTGCCGAGATGGCACCAATTTACGTGTTTCTAGCTTCAGATGAAAGTAGCTACATTTCGGGTGCAACCATTCCTGCTACCGGGGGAAGGGTGACCATTTAAATAGCGAAACTGATGGATGTTAAGATGATGAATTGCCTTAAATCTCACTGCGCGACCGGCCTCCTTTAAGCAAGAGGGTGAAGCCTTCTCGATAGGAGAAGTAGTGGTTGCAACCTCACCCGATGCAGAGGGGATGTCAATTGATAAAGAAATAACATTAGGTGGAGACGAGGGATTGGTAATCAGACTAGCTTAAAACAAAAGACTTTAATGGGCTGTTCTTAAGCTATGACTGAATTAAGCTATGACTGAAGATTATAAAAGATACTGGCTAAAAGAAGCTATCATCTATTCATTAGATATCAGGAGTTATAAAGATCGTAATAACGATGGTTTGGGTGATTTGAAAGGTCTACTTTCAAAACTCGACTACCTGGTCGATCTAGGCATTAATTGCTTGTGGTTGGTACCTTTTTATTGTTCTAATGATCACGATGGGGGATATGATGTGATTGATTATTACGAAGTTGATCCTAAGTTGGGAGATCTCGAAGAATTTAAACTTTTGGTACAAAAAGCTAAGTCTCAGAATATAAAGATCGTTATTGATCTCGTTGTTAACCACACAAGCAAAGAACATCCCTGGTTCCTTGAAGCAAAGAATACACAGTCGCCCTATCGCAATTATTATATCTGGATGAAGGAAAAACCCGCGAACGATCGCGATGATGTCGTTTTTAAAACGGTAGAAGATAGTAATTGGGAATATTGTGAAGAAGCAAAAAGCTATTATTACCATACTTTTTACAAGCATCAGCCAGATTTAAATGTCGCAAATCCAGCCGTTCAAGAAGAAATCCTCAACATCATAAATTTCTGGATGAAAACAGGTGTCGCCGGGTTCCGGATTGATGCGGTACCACATATCTTGAAAAATAAAGGAGAAGAACGCTTTCAAGGAGATCCATACGATGTAATCGATATCTGGAAAGAAGCAATTCTAGCGCATGATAAAGAAGCAATACTAATAGGTGAGGCAGATGTGGAACCCGAAGATTATCCCAAATTCTTTAATAAGGGAAAAAAGATCAATGGACTGTTTAACTTTTTTCTGAACAATTATCTTTTCTTAGCGATGGCCGAACATTGTGCCAAGCCTTTAAAAAAGGCATTTGAACGATTGCCGTTTCCGGGCTATCACGGACAATATTTAAATTTTATCAGAAATCACGACGAGCTAGATCTAGAACGCCTTACTGTTGAAGAACGAGCGCGTGTTTTCGAAGTCTTTGCTCCATGTCCATTTATGCGTATATATGATCGTGGCATTCGAAGACGTTTTCCACCCATGGTAAACAATAATCTCGCCCGTGTTAAGTTAGCTATGAGTTTTTTACTTAGCTTACCTGGCAGCCCGGTTATCCGTTACGGAGAGGAGATAGGCATGGGCGATGATCTGCGTCTTCCAGAAAGGGAAAGTGTGCGTACCACGATGCAGTGGGATACTAGTATAAATGGTGGGTTTTCAGCTGTAGACCCAAACGATCTACGATGGGATGTTATTAATGATGAAGTTTACGGTTACCAATCAATCAACGTAGCAAATCAACAAGAAAATACCACTTCTGTTTTGCAACAGGTGAAAAAGATGATCAGCACACGAAAAGAACAATTAGCATTGAATTATGGGATTTTTAAGATATTGGAAACAAATCACCCACAGGTCATGGTATATCTTTATTCGCTAGCTAACGAACACGTTTTAGTAGCGCACAATTTGTCGTACGGGGAGGAGCATGTACAGGTGAGCGAGTCTTTCAACACTAATAAATTTCATGTTTTATTAGGTGATGCAGAAATTGATTTAACAGCATCTCAGCAACTAATATTGATAATGCCCGCCTATTCCTATTGTTGGCTTTCCTTCACGACTTGACCCTCTTTAAGCAATATCTTCTAGTTTGCTCAATACCTTTTTTAAATCCACTCCTTTCGATGATAATAAACCTTTAAGTAAATCACCTTTTTCGGCGATGCGACCTACCATATTATTAATGGTAAAGTCGGTGATTTTTAGCCCTTTTTTCACCTCTTCCCACGCTAAGGGAGCAGAAACAGTAGCGCCAGGCTTAGGTCTTAATGAGTAAGCTACTGCCATCGTTTGTATTTGCCTGTTCTGTAAGTAATCCAAGTATATTTTTCCTTTACGTTTAGCAGGTGTGCGAACGGTACTCGTAATTTCAGGTAGCCGCTGTTGCACTAAATTTACAACCAGTTCCGCTAATAATCTAGATTGCTCAAATGAATACTTGGCGCCAAGTGGAATAAGTATATGTATTCCAGTTGAGCCGGAAGTTTTTACAAAAGACGGTGCCCCAATCTCATCCAGTACTTCCTTCACAACTAGGGCCGTTTCGATTACTTCTTCAAACGGATTATTGTCTGGATCTAAATCGATAAGGCAATAGTCTGGATTATCTGGTTTGGTAATCCTACTATGCCACGGATTTAATTCTATACACCCTAAGTTAGCCATATAAAGCAAGGTAGCTTTATCTTTACATACTAAAAAGTCAATCGTATCGTCGTTCGATTCGCTTTCATAAGGAAAAGTTTCAATCCAATCAGCCACCTTGCCTTCTACGTCTTTTTGATAAAAGCCTTTTGCATTTATTCCGTCTGGGTTCCTGTTTAAAGATTGTGGGCGATCTTTCAAATAGGGTAATATATAAGGACTTATTGCCGCGTAATAATTGAGCATATCACCCTTTGTTATTCCTTCATCTGGCCAATACACTTTATTTAGATTTGTGAATTTAAGTTTATGGCCGTTAATAGTCATTTCCACTTGCTTTTTACCCTCCGGTAAGAACTTCTCAATATTGGTAGGTGTTTCCATGTATTCGGTAATTTTTTTTTCGGATGCCTTTAGAGGTTCTTTCTTGTTTACCGTAGATGATGGCGGCGTAACAATCTTTTCCCCTTTCTCCTCAGAAGCTTTCTTATCTTCACGTAACCCTATAAATATCGGATGTCGTAGGCTACCTTCATCCGTTACTTCTGTATACTTAATTTCGCAAACCAATACCGGTTTTAACCAGGTGGCAGGCATATTCGTTTTAGGTTTCTTTTTGAAAGGACATTTGGCAGTTATCAAGGGCTGAAACTTGGCAAATAGCTCCCTTAAGCTTTTATCATTAAAACCGCCACCCGTATGGCCGATGTATACGAGCTCCTTTCCCTCATATTTTCCCAATATAACAGCGCCAAAGTTCTTCCGGCTGTTACGGCCTTCTGTATAACCACATATAATGGCTTCCGTTTGTTTGTTATTCTTAATTTTTAACCACCTGTCTGATCTTCTTCCTGTAGCATAAACACTATCTGCCGCTTTGGCCATTATCCCTTCTAAACCTTGTTCTACAGCAGCCTTAAAAAAGGCAGTACCTTGGCTAAAAACATGACCACTATAGGCAATAGGTGGCTTGTCGGAAGGCAGTACCTGCTCCAATAATTCTTTGCGTTCCCTCAGTGGAAGTCCACGCAGATCTTTACCCTCATACCATAATAAATCAAATACATAATACGCCAGTGAGGCTTCCTTCCCTTGTTTAATATAACCTTGTAATAACTGGAAATCAGGCGTTCCTTTTTCATTAAGCGCTACAATTTCTCCGTCCACTATCGCTTTTGTATTCCAGCTAACTAAAGCCTCCTGTATGGGAGAAAATTTTTCATTGTATGACAATTGGCCACGTGATAACAGATCCACCTGACCTTTATTAATATATCCAATGGCTCTATAGCCATCCCACTTTATTTCATATAGCCAATCATCTCTGTCAAAAGGTTTTTTCGTTAGCGTAGCCAACATTGGTTTAATCTGTTTAGGCATTACTGCCTTTTTACCTTTAGCAGATATTTTTTTGATTAAGGCTTTATGATTTTGAGTAGAATGGTCTTTCTCCTTTGAAGAAGGGGGGGCAGTGGTTGGTTCATTTGCATCGTCCGATCGATTACTGTGCCATACATGAGCAGGGTTTTTTGCAATTTGTTCAATGGTCTTTTGAGAGACAACCGATTTAGCTTTTTTAGTTATGTCTGTCTTACCGGCATGTTCATCTTTTATTTTCATAAATAACCAAGCATTTTCGCCTCTAGCCGGTACTTTTACTAAAGTAAACACGCCTTTCAATTTCTGGCCATTTAATTTAAATTTTACTTTGCCGCTGTACAACTGATGAAGTAAATCCTTTTCCTGTTTCTTTTTATCTGTGTCGGCTAATTCCGTTGGGGTATAAGTGCCTTTATCCCAAATTATTACGGAGCCAGCGCCATAGTTGCCTTTTGGAATGACACCTTCAAAATCTTTATAATCGTATGGATGATCTTCTACCATCATGGCTAAACGTTTAACGGTTGGGTCTATTGACGGGCCTTTTGGAATTGCCCAACTCTTTAAAACCCCACGCATTTCCAATCGGAAGTCGTAATGTAAATGAGAAGCATCATGTTTTTGAATCACAAAATGCAGATCCTTGTCGTTGCTTTTCCCTCCCCGCGGTTCCGGTGTTTTTTTAAAGCTTCGCTTTTGCTTGTATTTTTCAAGAGGCATAAGGTTTTTTTTGTTCACTTAATTGAGGTCGTGTCCTTGACTTCATGCTATTCAAAGAACATTTTTGGAATGGCTATTGTTTGTCTTTTAAATAGATATTGAAAATAATTCTCAAAAAGTAAATGATAACCATAAAATTTTAATCCCTATGAGCACATCAAATCAAACAAGCGATCACAAGAAAATCCAGGATTGGGCAGAAGAGCGCGGTGGTGTTCCAGCGAAAATTAAAGGTGTGGGTGAAAAAGATAATGAAGGTATCTTAAGAATTCATTTTCCAGAACATAGTGCTAATAAAAACGAATTGGAAGAAATATCATGGGACGATTTTTTTCAAGAGTTTGATGAAAGTAAGCTTGATTTTCTATATCAGGATGAAAAGGCAGATGGTGAGCAAAGTACCTTTCATAAGTTCGTTAAGAGACAATAATCAAACTACTATGGTAACAACTGCGAAAAGTAAGAAAGCATCGATTGAAAAGCGTAAATCTGACGTTGTTAATTCAACCAGAAAGAAAAAATCCGTTAAAAAGGATCTTTCTAGATCTTATAATGCGTTTAAACAGTTTGAAGGTCGGCAGTATACTGGTATGGCCATAGGGCGCAGCCACCACTGGGATTATGATGCGGGAGATTGGAAAGAAACGAAAATCACGCCTGATCTATGGGAGATTTCTTATGCCGTAACAAAGAGAAGGAGGGGGCATGCTCCCGAAGGATCTGGTGTTCCTGTCGGTACCGCCTATCATTGGTATATTCTAGCCCATCAAAATGTTAAAAAGCTAAATGCGAATGATTATACCACAGCGATGTCGGGCTTAAAATTCAAATTGGCACATAAACGAGCAGATAAAGATAAATGGAGTGTAAAAGCTCCGACACAACGCAAACATCTAGTGAAATTTTTAAAAGAAGTGATTGCGCAATTAGAAAGTGATCCGGTACCGCTAGAATTTGAACATAAGGGGAAGTTGTATAAGGGAGAGGGGATTCCGATAACAGAAACCTGTCACGAAGGTGTTTGTTACGAATTATCGGTATCATTAAACGATGAAAATTTAGGAATTATTCGGTGTGCTAAAAGTGGGTGGAAATTAGATGGTGTAGAACAGGATTTAGTGGACGCCATCGGGAATCAGATTTTTCTTTACTACGAATAATGGAAGCCGGCATATTTAAATTCGGTAATGGCAAAGCAAGGCAAAATATATATAGGCACTTCTGGCTGGCATTATAAGCATTGGATCGGTACATTTTACCCTGAAGGTACGAAGGACTCGGATCAGCTGCAACACTTTGTGAAAACCTTTCATACAGTAGAACTTAATAACTCTTTTTATAGATTGCCAACCGCAGAAACTTTTGCGACTTGGCGCAAGGCGGTGCCAAAGGGATTTGTCTTTGCTGTAAAAGGAAGTCGTTATATCACCCACTTAAAAAAATTAAAAATCGACAAAAATGCTATAAACGAGTTTTTTCAGCATGCCGATCATTTAAAGGAAAAGCTGGGGCCAATACTATTTCAACTGCCACCTAGATGGAAAATCAATAAAGAACGGCTAGCAGAATTTTTAGCTTTTTTACCAAAAGAATACCGCTTAACTTTTGAGTTCAGAGATCAAACATGGTATAACGATAGCATCTACGAATTATTGAAAAAATCCAACTGTGCCTTTTGTATCTACGAATTAGCCGGGCATCTTTCGCCGATTATTACCACTGCTGATTTTGTTTATATACGCCTCCACGGTCCAGGCGACAAATACCAAGGCAGTTATACAAAAGCTACCCTCAGGAAATGGGCAGAACGATGTCAAACATGGGCAAAAGAGGGGAAGGACGTATATGTTTATTTTGACAACGATCAATTAGGTTATGCTGCATTTAACGCGCAGGAGCTCATTGCTTTACTCAATTCATAAGATTAAGCAAAGTGACAATACCATAATTAAGTCTATTCGGGTAGGAAGTGTCTTCTTTTTCAGAAAGAAGATGCGACCAATATAATTATTGCTATCCCATGTGGTATAGTGATAAAAAAGATATCATCTAATTTAAGCTTAGTGGCACGCATATGGCGTTATTCCTTTGTAGAATAAACCTTTTTAAAAATCAATTTTATGAAGACGAAAACGATATTATTTCCAGGAGTTACAGCAACGACGCTGATGTCTATATTTAGTTATACGGTATCATCATCAAAAGATAAGAATTTTAAGGAACCCAAACTGTTAGCAGAAATGGTTGAGCAGTTTTTGCCAGATAAGGATAAAAAAATGGCTGTACCTGCTGGATGGATGATGCATTATACCATGGGATGCTTTATGACATTTGTTTTTCAAGAAGTTTGGAAAAAGACCAATACCAGACCCTCCTTTGTACAGGGTATCGTTTCAGGACTAATGGGTGGGGTAACTGGTATTCTTATTTGGAAAGCTGTTTTTAAACTGCATCCCAACCCGCCTCAAATTCCCTTTAAACGTTATTATGGACATTTACTGCTTGCGCACCTCGTTTTTGGTATAAGCGCTGCCCTTGCCAGCCGATCAGAACCTCCTTTCAATTCAAAATGTTTAGAAAGGTCGGATAATAATTGAGCGTAAAACTTGACGCCTATAATTCTTGCTAGATGATGGATTCGTTAGAGCTAAACTGTTGGGAGTTCTTTTTTTTTACGTTACTAGTCAATAAATAGGACATAGAAAAAATCTTGCCAAAAAATCTTGTTCATATCTCTGATCATTTTAAATACTTATAGAAATCCTACCAAGCGCATTTACCACCCTAAAATTATTTTAAATGCGAATAAAAAATATATTCCCTAATTGAGCTTCTATTTAGGCACAAATCATGATATAAATTAAAGTGGTTTCTAAGCTCATTCGCCAAACAGCGAGCTCATTATAAATTAAACAAAAATATCTCTAACGTTATCAGACTGAAATAAGAGCCAGGCTTGCAATAAAGGCGCTGAGATTTGTGCAGTAACCTATAGAACCAATAAAAATTTAATGGACAAAAAATAAAAATTGAGATTATGGCAAACGCTAAGAAAAACAAAAACGAGAACATGCCTAATGCACATTTGCATGAGTTATTCGTAGACGAATTACGTGATATTTTAGGCGCTGAGAAGCAGTTATTGAAAGGCTTGAAAAAGATGGCTGGAAAAGCAAATGGCGAAACACTAAAAACGGCATTTGAAGAACATTTAACACAAACCGAGCAACATGTTGAGCGGTTAAAAAGCGTCTTTGAGTCGATCGGATTAACTTCAAGAGCAAAGAAGTGTAAAGCAATGGAAGGCCTGCTGTCGGAGGCCGAAGAAATAATGGACGAATTTGATAATGGTGAAGTATTAGATGCAGCGCTTATTGCTGCTGCTCAAAAAGTAGAGCATTATGAAATTGCCAGTTATGGATGTTTAGTGACTTATGCGAAATTAATGGAGCATACAGAAGCCGAAGAACTTTTGAGTACAACATTAAATGAAGAAAAAGAAACAGATGTTAAACTTACAGATATAGCCATGTCTGAAGCAAATGTCGCCGCTCAATAGTTCTTTAGTTTTTATTTAAGTGCCGCCCTGATCTGAACACAGATCAGGGCTTTTTTAACATTGAAGAATAATAGCAGGTTCCTAAACTACACTTTACAATTCCTCTTTGAGCTTCAATGTTTTCTTCCTTGCCTCCAATAACGCATCCCTAAGATTTTTATGAAAGCTTACAGAATCTTCGTCCGCTACAGAAGGGATCACAATAGTCGTCTCATAATACTCATTTGCGATATGGCCGTTGATATCTAATGCTATGCTGCCATTTGCTAATATTTTTTTTGAGTACTGTACGTTTAATACTTCTAGATCTGAATGGTCATGTTTCATGTGTTTTCCTTTATTCTAGAGAATAGAACAATACCATGTATCGATTAGTTTGCAAAAACACCAACCGCTGTCTTACCCGTTTTCCAAATGAGGAGTATCAACGGGTTTTGATTCAGGTGATCCCTTTTGTCGCAAGAAAATGGTAAGAATAACGATTGAGGCCACCGATAGAAATTCGCTTTGCCAATTTTGAAAAGTTTCAAACCAGAAGAGCGGTTCCTTTAGAAAGTCAGTTAACATTACCTGTTGCTCGTGCTTAAGCGACTGCTCTATATTATAATCTTTAAAGCTACCATATAAATGTCCCAACCAGCTGAAAATAAATAGTAGTATAAAAGCAATGGAGAGTGAATGTTTATAGATAGCCAATCTCCATCCGCCTTTATTAACGGGGCCAGGAGCGTTAG
>DATMSZ010000466.1:0-5674 GCA_035565175.1 Pseudosphingobacterium sp. | reverse complement strand
TTACAAGTAACAGACACCCCAGCAGCATTAGATACAATGCTTACGCAAGCTGGACCATCTACAGCACCAATCGACGAATTAAGTTTACTGGACTTACTCATTAAAGGGGGATGGGTAATGCTACCAATTGCTCTCTTGGCTTTTTTGGGCTTGGTTATATTTATAGAAAGGTATTTAACAATTAAAAAAGCTTCTCGATATGACTCTAATCTCATGATTCAAGTAAAACAGAACATCATGTCGGGAAGACTAGAAGCCGCTTTGGCACTATGCCGTAATAGTAACGGTCCTTTAGGTAGAATGCTTCAAAAAGGACTCACCCGTATAGGAAGACCGATCAAGGATATCGAGGGAGCTATAGAGAACGTAGGTAAATTAGAAGTTTCGAAGTTGGAAAAGAACATCAATGTATTAGGTATTATTGCTGGTATTGCTCCCATGTTGGGGTTTGTTGGTACAATCATTGGGGTTATCACAATCTTTCATGAAGTATCGCTTAAAGGAGTTATCGAAATAGGTACAGTGTCGGGAGGTTTGTATACAAAGATGGTTACTTCAGCATCAGGTTTGATTATTGGTATTATAGCTTACGTGGGATATCATATCCTCAATATGATGGTAGACCGACTCATATTACGCATGGAGACAGATGCAATAGAGTTTATTGACCTTTTAGAGGAACCGGGCAGCTAATTGTTAATAGCCTCATATAAATGATTTTCAAATGAACTTAAGAAAAAGACATAATAGGCCGGCAGCAGAGGTTCACACATCTGCCTTGAATGACATCATGTTCTTCTTGCTATTGTTTTTCTTATTGGCTTCCGCTGTTGCAAATCCGCAAGTAGTGAAATTATTGCTCCCAAGATCCCAATCAGGAGAGCAATCAGTAGCTAAACGCACAATAAGCTTGTCAATTAACAAAGATTTGCAGTACTTTGTAGAAAAACAACAGGTACCTCTAGATCAATTAATGCCTACTTTACAAACGTATGTACAAGAAGGGCAGGAGCTAACAGTTCTTTTATATGTAGACAGAACTGTTGCCATAGAAGATGTAATTGAGGTGATGGATATTGCCAATAAGTTAAAGATTAAATTGGTATTGGCTACAGAGCCAAAGGAGAAGAATTAGTAATAATAATCGGAGAGAGAGATAAATGAATCATCAGCATAAGCAAGAAAACAACTACCCGAAGGCATTTGCCATTTCAGCGGGAGTATTTGCAGCACTCCTACTGATGAGCTTTTTCTGGATGTTGAGCCAGCCCGTAACAGAATTTGGAATGGGAGGATTAATCGTAAATTATGGCACAACAGATGAAGGGATGGGTGACGATTACATGAGTTTGGATGAGCCATCGATGGATCCAAATGCGAATAAAACCCGCCCAGATAAGGTTGTTCCAAATGAGGAACCTACCCCCGTTGTCTCGCAGCAAACCAGTGATAAAACAGTGGTCACACAAGATGTCGAAGATGCACCGGAAGTAGTAACAAAAGAGAAAGTAAAACCTAGTTCAAACACACCAACCGTTACCCCCGAAAAAAAGGTAAGTAAACCAACCGTTAATCCGAATGCCTTATATACAGGCAAGAAAAATAAGGGAGCGGGTATTGGTGATGGTACGGGTACTAAACCAGGAAATCAAGGAAGCGAGCTTGGTAATAATATGGCAGCTAATTATGGCGAAGGTGGTTCTGGTAATGGTCTAGTAGGCCTACCTAACAGAACCTTTGCTGTGCGGCCACAAATAGAGGATAAGGGTCAGCTTTCAGGCCGTGTAGCGGTAGAAATTACAGTGGATAAAAATGGCGTTGTAACACGGGCAAGAGCTGGTGCAAAAGGCACAACCTTATCCGATGCCACGCTATGGGAAAAATGTGAAGCAGCGGTAAGAAACGCACGTTTAAATGCCACCGACGGCGGACCGGACCTTCAATCAGGTATCGTCGTGTTTAACTTTAAAGTGAAGTAACCATCCTGAGTATTAAACTTCATGAATTACATCGAGGTAATTGAATATCTATACAGCCGTTTGCCAATGTTTACACGTGACGGCTCCGTTGCTTTCAAAAAAGATTTAACGAATATCCGGAAACTTTGCGAAGCCTTAGGGAACCCTCAGCAGGACTTTAAGGCTATCCACATTGCAGGAACAAACGGAAAGGGCAGTACATCGCATATGCTTGCAGCTGTATTACAATCAGCTGGTTATAAAACAGGCCTATACACCTCCCCTCACCTGCTCGATTTTCGTGAGCGGATAAAAATTGATGGCGAAATGATTTCACAACATACTGTTGTGGATTTTGTTAGGCGAAATAAGCTGCTAATAGAAGAAGTAAAACCTTCGTTTTTTGAAGTCACCGTAGCAATGGCCTTCTTTTATTTCTCGCTGTCAAAGGTTGATATAGCAATTATAGAAACGGGGCTCGGAGGCCGCCTTGATTCTACGAATATCATCCAGCCCGAGCTTTCTGTTATTACGAATATTAGCTTCGACCATATGAATATGTTAGGCAACAGTCTGACAGAAATCGCTCATGAGAAAGCTGGAATTATTAAAGTAAACACGCCCATCATCATCAGCGAACGTCAATCCAAAATAGACGATATTTTCACGGAATATGCGCACCGATTACATGCGCCTATAAGTTTTGCTAGTGATCAATGGTCTATACGCTCAGCCGAATTTCATCCAACTAGACAACAAATAGACGTCTCATCCAGCACAAATTCAGCTAATCAGCTTACTATATCATTAGACCTAAAAGGCGCTTATCAGCAAAAGAACATCTTAGGTGTGCTCTCAACGATACAACAACTGAACCAATTGGGGCTGAAGATTGATCAGCCAGCACTCCTAAAAGGTTTAGCTTCTGTACAGCAGCTCACGGGTTTAATGGGACGCTGGCAAACATTATCTTCTGATCCACTAATCATTTGTGATACCGGGCATAATGAAGATGGGTGGCAGGAAGTTCTTAAAAATATTCGATTAACTTCCTTTAACAAGCTTCACATGGTGATAGGCGTAATGCGAGATAAAGATCTTGGCCATATGCTTACTTTATTACCAAAAAACGCCAAGTATTATTACTGTAACCCACCTTTTGAAAGAGCATTACCTGCAAATGAATTACAAGTTACCGCAAGCAATTTTGGTTTAACCGGTAGCGCTTATGGCAGCGTGGTAGAGGCCCTCGAAAATGCACAAATAAATGCAGCACACAACGATTTAATCTTTATTGGCGGCAGTACATTTGTAGTAGCAGAAGCTTTACCTCTATTTATAACAAAATAAAGGAAAAGCTTCTGTATTATATCTCTTATTTCTCTCTGGATAAAGAATAAGGTAAGTCATTCTCCGTTATTCCACGGGTTTTGATAGGTTGTTTATTCATATCAAAGTCAACCACCGCACCGTTAATTAATTCACCGTGTCTGAAATAATTTTTGTTATAAGATTGTCCGTTTAATTTCACTTCCTTCACATAACGATTGTCTACTCCGTTATTGGCAGCGTTTAACACAATCTCCTTTCCGTTCGTCAGCTTAATTTTAGCATATTTAAACAATGGAGCTCCTAAGACATACTCATCAGTTGCGGGAGTTACCGGATAAAAACCCAGGGCAGAAAACACATACCAAGCAGACGTCTGTCCGTTATCCTCATCTCCACAATAACCGTCGGGTGTAGGCAGATACATCCTATTCATTGTTTCCCGTACCCAATACTGTGTTTTCCAAGGCTCATTAGCATAATTATATAAATAAATCATGTGCTGAATTGGCTGATTGCCATGTGCATATTGTCCCATGTTAGCAATTTGCATTTCACGTATCTCATGAATCACCTGCCCATAATAACTATCATCAAAAACCGGTGCAAGTGTAAACACCGAATCCAATTTAGTTACAAATGCCTCTTTGCCACCCATTAGATCAATGAGTCCCTGCACATCATGAAAGACAGACCATGTATAGTGCCAGCTATTCCCCTCTGTAAAAGCATCTCCCCATTTAAACGGATTAAATGGCTTCTGGAACTTCCCATCTTTGTTTTTACCCCGCATTAATCCCGTCTCATCATCAAAAAGATGTTTGTAACTCATACTCCGCTTACGATATAATTCTATTTCCTTTTTCGACTTATTCAGTTTTTTAGCTAATTGATAAATAGCGAAGTCATCATAAGCATATTCGAGCGTTCTTGCTGCATTTTCATTTATGTCAACATCGTATGGCACATAGCCCAATTCCTTATAAAATGTTGCGCCTGCCCGACCAACAGCCGTTAACGGTCCAGCATTATTAGCTCCGTGTAATAATGCTTCGTACAGTGTTTCAATATCGTATCCCTTAAGTCCTTTCATATAAGCATCCGCAACGACTGACGCCGAGTTGTTTCCTACCATCACATTACGTAAACCCGGACTTGCCCATTCCGGCAACCAACCACTTTCTTTGTAGGCATTGGCGAGGCCCTCTTGCATCTGCACATTCATCTCCGGATAAACAAGGTTAAGAAAAGGGAACAAACATCTAAAAGTATCCCAAAACCCAGTATCGGTAAACATGTAACCGGGCAGTACTTTTCCGTTATACGGGCTATAGTGAACTACTTTTCCATTCGCATCGTATTCAAAAAACATTCTTGGAAAAAGTAGCGTTCGGTATAAGTTAGAATAAAATGTACGTACTTGATCAATAGATCCACCACCAACTTCTACCCTACTCAGGGCTTTGTTCCAGACAGCTTTCCCTTCATTCTTCAAGACATCAAAGTCTTTGTTACCAATTTCATTCAAATTAAGTAGGGCTTGTTCGTGACTAATAAAGGAAGAAGAAACTTTAATGTTAACCTGCTCACCTGCCTTTGTGAATTTAAAACCCACAACAGCGCCAACGTGATCATCAGCTAGCTCTAACACATTATCTTTTAATTCATCTCCACTAAAGCCCGCAACACTACTGAAGGGCTTATCAAATTCCAAAACAAAATAATTCTTAAAATTTTCGGGCACACCTCCACTATTTTTGGTAGAATAGCCTATAATCTTATTTTCATTAGGAAGAATTTTTACGTAAGAACCTTTATCAAAAGCATCGATTACAATATAGGCGCTGTCGGTTTTGGGAAAAGATACTCGAAATCTTGCTGCCCTCTCAGTAGGTGTTATTTCTGTTTTAACATCATGATCGGCCAAGTAAACACTATAATAATAAGGTGTCGCAACTTCCGCCTTATGGGAGAACCAGCTTGCCCTATCATCTTCCTTAAATTTAACGGCCCCTGTGATTGGCATAATAGAAAATTGCCCATAATCATTCATCCATGGCGAGGGTTGATGTGTTTGTTTAAACCCGCGTATTTTATCAGCATCGTAGCGATACATCCACCCATCTCCCATTTTCCCCGTTTGTGGCGACCAGAAGTTCATTCCCCAAGGTAATGCAATGGCTGGATAAGTATTCCCTGTCGAAAGACTTGGTTTAGATAAAGTCCCCACCAGCGTATTTACGTAGTCGACCGGACTAGATACGTTTTTAATTTCCTGTCCCCAAAGTGCCGTAAACAGAAAGAAAGAACAGAAAGAAAGTAATGTCTTCATCAGATAATTTTTTTGTTTCAGTTAAGAAGGTTCACAATGTATATAAAGTGCTAAT
>DATMSZ010000465.1:0-6081 GCA_035565175.1 Pseudosphingobacterium sp. | reverse complement strand
ATTTTTAGGGGAAGGGCCTCAAATTATCCCTATCCATAAGAAGAAGAAAAAAAGAAAAAAGGGCTTTGAGAAAAAAGGTAAACCGTTCTTTAATAAAAAACCAGCTTCGACAGGAAGCGACGAAGAATCAAAAGCCTCCTAGACATACCTAAATCAATAGAATATGTTAGGTAAGATACTGAGAAGAATACATTTGTGTATTTATATATGCTGGGTGGTTTTCTTCTTTATTTTATTATACCCTAGTTTATGGATAGCTTGTCGTAAGCCCCAACGCAATTTTTCAGTAATTCTTAAAATAAGGCGCATTCTTGCTGCGTTGAGCGCGTTTTTTAGTGGCTTTTATTTTGAGTTTCAATTTGAAGAGCAGATAGATTGGAGTAAAACCTATATCATCTGCCCAAATCATACATCTATCTTAGATATTTCTGTTATAGCAATTTTATGTAAAAAAGATTACTCCTTTATGGGTAAAGAAGAACTTGTAAATAACCCCATTACCCGAACTTTTTTTAAAACGGTGGATATTTCGGTTAATAGAAATAGTAAAATATCTTCTTATAAGGCATTTAAACTTGCGCAACAACGTCTAAAAGAAAAGAAAAATTTGGTAATTTTTCCGGAAGGAGGAATAACAGATTTTTATCCCCCAATGTTGCAGGAGTTTAAAAGCGGTCCATTTAGGTTGGCTATAGAGAATAAGCTTCCTATAATGCCGGTTGTAATTCATAATCTATGGAAATTACTTTGGGATGAAGGCCGTCATGGGAGTCGGCCGGGAACATGTGTAATAGAAGTCTTAAAACCGATTGAAACCAATGATCTCGACATAAGCGACGTTGACGCATTACGCCAACAGGTACATAACCTGTTTGCTGATCGCTTAAATTCATCCTTAAAAATGTAACAATTAATCATCGCTGTAGTCATACATCATATAAAAAAATCAGTTTATGTCTTCATCCCTGATAGATATCAAAGAAATAGGTAGAAAATATGTTATTGGATCAGAAACTATTCACGCACTAAAGTCGGTAACTTTACAGATTAACAAGGGCGAATTTGTTGCGCTTATGGGCCCATCTGGATCTGGAAAATCTACCCTCATGAACATTCTTGGTTGTTTAGATACGCCAACAAGGGGTGAATATGTGCTAAATGGCATCCGAGTTAGCGACATGACAGACGATGAATTAGCAGAAGTACGAAACAAAGAAATAGGGTTTGTCTTTCAAACATTCAACCTTCTACCTCGATCTACTTCTTTAGATAACGTTGCGCTCCCACTTATTTATGCAGGTTTGAGCAAAAATCAACGTTTCGAAAAGGCTCAGAAAGCGCTAGAAAGTGTAAACTTGGGAAACCGTATGGATCACAAACCGAATGAACTCTCCGGCGGGCAGCGTCAACGCGTAGCAATAGCCAGAGCACTTATCAACGATCCGTCTATCATTCTGGCAGATGAGCCCACCGGAAACCTGGATACTAAAACTTCTGTGGAAATTATGGGCTTGTTGGAAGAAATTCATTCAAAAGGAAATACAATTGTACTAGTTACCCACGAAGAAGACATCGCTCAGCATGCGCACCGCATTGTTCGTATGCGTGATGGTTTGATAGAAGATGATTATCCAAATCCGGAAATAAAAAATGTGTCACCCAGATTAGCAGCACTTAAAGAAAAAGGAAGCGATTTCGAAGGAATATAGCCTAAGTCATTAATTGTTGAGGGAAAAGTTATGAATTATAAATGATGAGTAATGAATATCTTGATACTAGCAAGTAGTTTAGTAGCAATGAGTAATTTAGGAAAACCCAATAACCAACAACTAATAATGATGAACACACGTATAGTCTTGATACTTGCGTCTTGATACTCGATACTCACATTATGAAAATATACACAAAAACAGGTGATTCCGGCCAAACATCTTTAATTGGTGGAACAAGAGTATCTAAGCATCATTTAAGGGTAGAGTGTTATGGAACAACTGATGAACTAAATGCATATATAGGTCTCATTCGGAGTTACGATATTGCTAAACAGTCAGCTGATGAACTGCTGGAAATCCAACAATTGCTTTTTGCTATCGGTGCTCTACTGGCGGCGGATCCAGAAAGGTCCAAAATGAAATTATATGACCTAACTAGTGACGACATTCTCTTTCTTGAAAAAGCAATTGATCGAATGGAGGCTAAATTAGAACCGCTTAAAAATTTTATTCTACCGGGAGGCAATATAATTGTGTCACATATTCATATTGCTCGCTGTATATGCAGAAGAGCTGAACGGTTAATTGTACAACTTGCCACTGTCTCCTCTGTTCCAGAGCACATCATTATTTACATCAACCGTTTAAGTGATTACCTCTTTGTGTTGGCAAGAGCCGTTGCGAAGGATACAGATTCACCAGAAACGAAATGGTTTCCTAAATAATAGAGATGTAGACGTAAAAATATACGGTTATTAATGGTAATGTTTTAGTATTTTAAGCCCTTCAGTAATTCGGTAGTACCTGGTGCGGGCTTCCAGTCAGAGTTTGGCTCAAAATACTTCCATAAATGGGCAGAGATCTTGCGGGTTAATACCCAAGCCTCGTTATCTTCCTCCCAACGTTTATCTTGTAAATTTTTAGTTGCCACGTAAAATACATAGTCTCCATGAGGTGCATTCACCATAACAAGCTCCGAACGAGAATCGTTCACCATTCCTTGCTTGGATGCTGTCTGAACATACGGTGGTATTTGGGATAACGCATACTCATCATAGTATATATTGGTCATTAACCGATACATCTGCTCAGAAGCGGCTTTACTTACTATTTCTCCATTTCTGATTTTCAACAATAGCTGCGCCATCTCTCTTGGCGTTGTTTGCCCCCAGCCATATGTCTTCCAGAACTGCTCTCTACCAGGCGTCCGGGAATTTACACGGGTATATTTCAATCCATTCAAATCCATGAGCCGATTTATCGCGTGTCCACCGCCTGCTAGCGATTGATTCCAAAGTGAGGTAGTATTATCGCTGTAAGTTATCATTAACGCTGCCAAGATGCTTAAATCAGTTTCCGTACTATCCTTGAAAAATTGCATTAAACCCGAACCTCCGTATTTTATAGAGTCACGGTAAATAAATTGCTGATGATAGGATAACTCCCTTTTCTCTATTTTGTCAAATAACCCTACTAAGATCGGTACCTTTACTATGCTCGCAGTAGGGAATATTGTATCCGGGTTTAAACTAGCTTCTTTGCCTGTTTTTAGGTTGTACACGTAAACTCCTACCGTACCTTTAAAATCGGCAGTTAACTCTTCAAGTTTTCTTTGCAGTTTGTGATCAATTCGTTCCTTCTGCGCACTTGCGGCAGAAAAGACAAAGATCATTATACCCGTTAGGAGAGCTTGAAACCAGTTCATATATGCTACTTATTAAGGTTTGTTACCTTATGAAGGTCTGATGGCTCATCGATAGCTACCGTCTCAAAATGTGTCTCTGCTGTTTTAATCCGATAACCATTTTCCAGCCATCTAAGTTGTTCCAGTGATTCCGCTCTTTCCAAGGATGAAACTGGTAAGCTGGTCAATTCTTTCAGCACGCCACATCTATAACCGTAAATTCCAATATGCTTGTAATACTTGTGATGCAATAGCCAATCCTCCGGAACAACACCTCTTTGAAAAGGTAAGGTTGCCCTGCTAAAGTAAATAGCTTCTTTATTTGTGTTTAGGATTACTTTCGGACTATTATTGTTAAACAGTTCTTCCTTTGATTTGATCGCCTTTACTAAGGTTGCAATTTGTGTATTAGCTTCCTCAAAACAACTCGCCAGCAAATCTATTTGCTTAGGATTTATATAAGGTTCGTCACCTTGAATATTAATTGCTATATCAAAACCCACTTTATTTGAAACTACCTCCGCACAACGATCGGTGCCACTTTGATGTACGCTGGAAGTCATCATGACTTCTCCACCAAAGGCTAACACGTGTTCAAAAATACGCTCATCATCGGTAGCGACCACAATATGATTCAGGGAAGATGCTTGCTGCGCCTGTTCATAAACGCGTCTAATCATACTCTTGCCGCTGATATCTATAAGTGGTTTCCCCGGAAAACGGGTAGAAGCGTAACGAGCAGGGATAATTCCAATGATGTTCATTTTTTATAGTATCAAGTTTAAGATAAAAGTAACGAGACTCGATGCACAAACATTCATTGTCTTGCATCTTATGTCTTATTATCTTGCATCTTTTTAAAACAATCCATTTAAATTCTTTTCAATCTCTTCTATTACAAAGCCTAAATCCTCTGGCTTATTGGCAAAATCCAATTTATCTTTATCTAAAATCAATAACTTACCATCTTTATAATTACTGATCCACTTTTGATATTTATCATTAAGTTTCGATAGGTAATCTAATCGAATACCCGCCTCATAGTCTCTACCACGTAATTGAATATTATCTACCAATGTAGGAACGGAAGCCTTTAAATAAATCAGTAAGTCGGGCGGTTTGATAAACGATAGAATACTTTCAAAAATATTACTGTAATTTTCAAAATCACGACTTGTCATCAAACCCATATCATGCAAATTCTCTGCAAAAATATAGGCGTCTTCATAAATAGTACGATCTTGAATAATGTCTGCATTTCGTTTTTGTAGTTCTACTATATGGCGAAAACGACTGTTCAGGAAAAATATCTGCAGATTAAACGACCACCGTTTCATATCGCTATAAAAATCCTCCAGATATGGGTTGTCTTCTACCGCCTCATATTGAGGTTCCCATCCTAAGTGCTTCGCTAACAAACTAGTAAGTGTTGTTTTTCCTGCACCAATATTACCTACAATTGCTATATGCATATTTAACCTTTTGTTATTCGTTATTGGTTGTTAGTTAATTGTTATCCATGATATATATCGTCATGCTGAATATATCGTCATGCTGAGCGAAGTCGAAGCATCTCCCTCGTTGAACTTTTTACTTTTCCCTTCAAGCGCTTGCTCAAACTTTCTGTTTTTCCTCAGAATTTTTTAAATCCAATAATTTCACGAACGTCCTTTAATGTTCGTTTTGCGCTCTCCCTAGCTTTTTCGGCACCAAGATTAACCACCTTTTTGATGTATTCCTTATCGGCTGCAATTTCCTCAATACGTGATCGTACTGGTTCTGTCGCAATTACCATATCTTCAGCTAACTGTTTCTTCAAATCGCCATATCGTATTTGACAACTATTGTAAAGTGCATCAAAATGCTGAATAGTGTCAGAAGAAGAAACAACATTCATTAAATCAAATAAATTTTGTATTTCAGTGGGCTTTGGTTGATTCTCTTGCGTTGGTCCGCTATCAGTTACTGCCCTCATCACTTTTTTCCTTATAGCCGTTGGCTCATCAGACAGATAGATGCAATTAGCATCACCTTCTGATTTACCCATCTTACCTTTACCGTCTAAACCAGGTATTTTAATAAGATTATCGCCATAACTAAAGGCATACGCTTCCGGAAAATAGTCATGATTATACATACGGTTAAAGCGATTGCCGAAGGTACGCGTCATTTCCAGATGCTGTTCCTGATCTTTTCCTACAGGTACCTTAGTAGCTTTGTGCAATAGTATATCAGCGGCCATTAAAACAGGGTAGGTCAATAAACCTGCATTTATATTGTCGGGATTAGCTCTTACTTTATCTTTAAAAGAGGTGGCACGCTCTAATTCCCCTAGATATGCATTCATATTTAGGTATAGATAAAGTTCAATAACTTCCGGTACATCAGATTGTACATAAATGGTAGCCTTCTCTGGGTCAATGCCTGCAGCTAAATATTCTACAACAACTTGCTTTACATTATCATGTAGATTCTCTGGGGTAGGATGAGTAGTTAATGAATGTAAATCAGCAATAAAGAAATAGCAGTTATATTCATTCTGCATCTTTATGAAATTCTTAATTGCCCCATAATAATTTCCTAGGTGTAATTTTCCGGTACTCCGGATTCCGCTAACAACAGTTTCCATATACCGGCGAAAATAAGGATTTCTTGGTACATTTTCATATAGGCATTCTCCGCGAT
>DATMSZ010000464.1:0-11289 GCA_035565175.1 Pseudosphingobacterium sp. | reverse complement strand
GGAATCCGGAAGCAACTGATGAGATACTTTGGAAGAGGGTATAATAAAGAAGCGTATTATATCGAGCAATCTTAAAACAGGCTGATAAATTTTAGAATAATTTATGATTAAGAAGGTGCTCAAAATGGCACCTTCTTTTTTTTAAAAAGAAAATCGGGAGAGTATCGCGGTTAGAATGTAATCTATATAGCATAAAAAGGTCCCCACTTTTTAGTTGCAATTCCAAAAAAGCAGTTGTCCAAACTAGCAAGTCACGTAGATTATGAAAAAGAATAACATAAAATTTTTGGAATGATCTTTTTTTTATATAATTTTCCGTAATTAATTTTAAAATTATGGAAAACGAAAGTCAAAATCTAACTTCGCAACACGGTGATTTTATTGATTATACTGATCATTTGAAATTTGAACCAAATGTAGGACATGTGCGCAGCAAATATTGCGTATTAAGTGGAAATATGGTGACTGTGGCTTTTGCTGTTCAGTGGAATACTCCAAAGGGGATAGGTATTGGTAAGATTGCTAAACTTCCGGACGACCTTGTGCTTAGCGGAGCCTATATACCCTTTACGGGATATGTGGATTTTGATGGCTCTGAAACACAAATTATTGCTTGTGGCCTCGCTATTGATGGTAAGACTATATATGCACAGAAAGTTCCTTCTGCTAGCGGTGGTAATAATTTTTTCTGTATTAGTCTTACTTTCGTGAAAAACTTTAAAAGGTGATGCGCTTATTGTTTTTCAAGATAATCAATGAGGGAATGTCATCATTTTGGATAAATTGTGCTATTGGAAGATTTGACGACCAGTTTTTAGCCGACGAACAGCTTTCCTTCGAGCCCTGCAGGGCTGGGTAATATGACTAAAATGCCATTTGGACTCCTTTGAGTTTGTTAAAACGTTCTGCGATATTGGAATTGCAATAGCTTACTGGAGACTTTTTTCTTTTTAGGTTTAGGTTGAATTGAAACTAACCATGATTCTAATTTTATGCAATACTTTTAATCAAGTTCTTTCCAAACTCCTCTGGGGAAAGATAGCCCAACCGGGAGTGTTTCCAGCGGCGGTTGTACCAACACTCGATATAATCAAAAATGGCCGTGCGGGCCTTATTTGCTGTAAAAAAATGGTGATGGTAGACCATTTCCGTTTTCATGGACTTGAAAAAGCTTTCCATGGGAGCGTTATCCCAACAGTTGCGCTTTCTGCTCATGCTTTGCCTGATGGGGTAGCGGGCAATCAGTGCCGGAAGCGGTTACAGGCATACTGGATACCACGATCTGAATGAAAAATAAGGCCCTGCTCCATTTGCCTACGGGCCAGGGCCATATTGAAGGCGGGAATGACGGTGTCTTCGGCGGCCAGGGTATCATTCATTGACCACCCGATGATTTTTCTGTCGGCCAGATCCATAATAGCCGTAAGATAGAGCCATCTCTTCCCTGTAGGGATATAAGTGATATCGCTCACCCATTTTTGACCGGTTCCCGTGGCATTGAAATCCCGTGCAAGAATGTTTTCATTTACGGTAAATGCATGCCCGGAATCGGTAGTAGTTATACGGTGTTTTTTTCGTACAATACTCTTTATACCCATTTTTATTCATCAATCTGGCCATTCTTGGTCTGGATATCCGGATTCCCCCCGACCGTAGTTCTCCGGTAATACGGGGACTGCCGTAGATCTTTTTACTGCCCAGGTATGATTCCATGATCTTTTGTTCAAGTATTCCGCTCTGGGCCAATCGTTTACCCTTTGGATGGGCCAGCCAATAGTAATAACCACTGCTGCTTACACGCATTACCCTGCACATCCTTTCAACCGGAAATACACTGCTGTATCTTTTTACAAACCCGAATCGTTGCGATCGCTCTTGGAAAAGATGTGAACTGCCTTTTTTAAAATGTCGCGCTCCATGGTCATCTCCCGAAGGGCCCGCTGCAACCGCCTATTCTCTATCTCAAGGTCAATAGCACCTCTGGCAGGGGAAGAGATGGGGGCCGCTTGCTGGTTATGACGGGGATCACGCCGCCATTTGGCCAAAAGTGAGGGCTCCAGACCGAGATCATCCGCCGCTGCTTTGATCGTTTCCTTGGCGTAGGTCAGCTCCACCGCCATCCGTTTAAACTCATCTTGATAAACTTTTTGTTGCTTTTTCATTTTACTTTTCTTTAAACGATACTTCTTTCTAAAAAAAAAGTCTCCGGTCAAAGGCAACTTCAGTGTTGTTTCGGGCAGCTGATATGTTGGCTTACGGGAAATATGATGAAAGGGACAGGATGGGATGATAATGTTTCCTATGATGGTGTTCATTTATAGACATCCTTATTCAGGCGGGGCTCCCAAAGGAACCCCGCTTTGTGTTTTTCGCTACTTCTTCCAGACTGAGGGCTATTGGCTGGAAAACCATTCTGTTTTTTTAAGCTAGTGCTTGCTCAAAGCCGGAACAGTAAAAATAAAATATACTCTTTGAACGAAACTGATGTGCTCTGTATCTCCAAAGGGAAAGGGCACAAGAAATACGAGTTTGGAAACAAAGTATCCATTATCAAAACTCAGAAACGAGAATAATTGTTGGAGCTATTGTTTACTTTTGAACATTTTGTGATTGCTTGAGCATTTACCTCAACCTGAGATGCACAAATCTGCAAAAACCGCACAAAAAGATCTATTAAAACGGTACAGCCTTTTTTTTTCGAATTCCCATTATAATTTATTAATTTGGTCTAAGCATTTTAATTAACTAACATTATAATCAATTATGAAAACTCCTCAAACAGTTCCTGTTGCACTATTAGTCAAAGAAGGGGACCAGACCGATTTCGAAAATGGTGAAATGACGGATTTCAGCTCACATGTGAATAATATTCATGGACTAACCTACGAGAATAACCGGGTGACTTTACCTACTGGTATTTATAATGTTAATCTCACGCTATGGATGTCGCGTGATACAGACTATGATATTGAAAGTCCGTATATCAAGCTTTCGTATGCTCTCGATTCTAAAAGAGCAAGGACTTTTTCGACCTATGCCGACAGAAGAAAAGGTTTTTCACATCATCGCTTGGAAGCAAATTTTGTGCTTAACATCGAGGAGGATTCTTTTGATTTTCCATTAACCTTGTTTATGATGAACGGCCAGGGAAAAATAGCCATCTATGGCGGAACAAGGGAAGGAAATGAACCTCTTTCATATTTATTGATCACTAAACTATTGTAAACAAGAAGCAGATGGTAGAATAAGTTTCGGCGGAGCGGCTCTTTGAATAGCAAAATTTCGAAAAGCTCTTTTAGACATCAGCACCAACATATTCCGGCGAGATATGTTGGTGCTAAGCATGCCGATCTTATGAATGTGGCATCAAATCTTGCTGCCGAGGTCTTTGGAGAGAAAAACAAACATGACCGTGCTACTTTTAGTGCATCCTCTATGCCGGTTAATTCTTCTGCAGGAATTCAAGCAATTTTTTGAAATAGATTATAGCTTTATGCCTTCTTTCTAATCGGTAGCCCAAAAAGCGTATGTATCTGTTAAGGTTAATGCTTGGGGTTAATATTTGAGGCAAATTTGGTGTTTGCTGAAAAAGTTACATTTGGAATTAATGGTTTTGTGATAAAATGTGTAATTATGCGCAATTTTTCACGCTAATAAAATTAAAACTAAATGTATTGCTTGTCAGAATGTAATAACCAATATGCTATCACAAATGAAAACGGTGTTGTGATTGCTTATTTTATGGATAGAGGACTAGCCGAACGGGTGGTGTTGTTTCTCAATTTGCAGATTCAGCTTTGATGACTTCTGTCTATCGTACTTTTTGTTAAGAATGTCAGACTAGAGTGCATTCGTACCGCTCTGTTAAGAGATAGAAGGAGATAACATCACCCAAGATGATAGGGGGCTTATGTGAAATTTTGAACGTAATTGTCATTTTAGGTAACAACAGGGTTTTGTTTTGATAATGTTGGGATAGATTATTATCTTAGTGATTCCATATTGAATATAGACGAACCCCTCTTGCAGTTCCCTTTTGCATATAGAGGGGTTCCGCTTTTTAAATTAAACGATTTGTGCTTAGTCTTATGTCCCTTTGCTAAAGGTGAGTGGTGAAAGATCTAAAATAGGGCTCACTTGCAGCGCCTATTTTCTATTTACTAAATTATCGCCTTTGAATACCAATATAGTTGATATAGCGGTTGGGTGCATAGCTCATACAGTCGTTGTAAAAAACTGATTATAACTAGACTAATGCCATGCGCTCCGTTTTTATAAACAAAAAATAGCCATCCCCATGACAAGGATGACTAAGCAGTGACAGATACTAAAGGTGACGCTAATATAGTAACTCGTTTCTTGTTTTCACCCTGAACAGATATGAACGTACCATTTGTGTATCAATGATCAGCTTTGTGTGAGATACACGATAGGTTGTATATTGCTTTAACCAACCGCATAAAATCTCTCCCACTTTCTTTAAAACTTGGTACACGTTAAAACCTTTTCCTGTTTCACGCTAGCCCCGTACTTCAATTACACTCTTCCATTTTATCCAGTGAGATGTGTTTGCTTTCACGGAGGTATATCTTCCCGTCAGCTACGGTACGTCTGTCAATGCCCAGTTTTTTGTAAATGACGCGCTCAACCACATCTGTTCGAATGCGGTCTTTGTTTCTCTACCCGTGTTCTTCACCTCAATGTCTATAAGCTTTTGATAGGGATGGTCGACAATATTTTTTGCTACTGTTCTAAAATCCTGAAACTTTCAGGACTGTCGTTGACCGTACAAACGTGTCCTTATGGTGACTGCATTCGCCCATCTAATCTTGTTAACTTTGCCTTTTAGATGTTTTGGCAGATAGCAATAGAGGGAATAGAAGTAACAGGGTTAGTTAAAATCGTTTCATATTAGTGTTGATTACTCAGAAATTACTCTTTGTTCTTTTAACAATGGCCAATTATAAAAATCAAGGCATATCATGTATTTGATCATGCAAAAGAAGAGCTATTGGCGATGGATAATTCTTTTTTTCTTGTAGTGCTTGCCTGCCAAAAGTAACTCTTAAAAGAAAATGTCCTGATGAAGAGCTTGTAAATGAATGATTTATAGTGGCTAAAACATTGATGGCTTATAGTTATGATCATAATTGTATTTTTAGTTTTTGGTATTTAAAGAAAAATACAATTATGAGACTATCAGGCAACGGAACCAATGTTTACGAATATGATAACTGGGTGCCAGGTCTGCCACGTCGGCACGAGAACGTCAGTGTGATCGCTTTCATGAGCGATGGCAATAGATATCGCAGTGTGGGGATAAGTATTCGTATAATCTAATTCGGAGCATTGAAGAGAACCAGGGCAGAACAGCACTGTGAAAAAATGTAAATATTGCCAAGGTTGACGACCTCATGGTTTTTTGTTTTGGCTTCGTAGTCAACAATTTAGATGATTGCTGTAAATTTGTGAAGATATGAAAGAGTGCACAAATTGAAACATTCATCTGTGTGTTATTGCAGAAGAATAGGCTTTCGTCTACCTTCGTTATACCAATTGCTCAATAATTGGAAATCTGATAATCTGTGTCCGGGCCCCCATTCACCCGGACTTTTTTTTAATGATACTTTATATTTCTTGGCAATAATTATACGGATACGGGCTCGTCTTAGATAATAGGGAGGAAGCCATTGCGTAAATGGCGTGGCTTTTAATAATAAATATCCCGACGCTTCGGATCCTTCGCTTTCCTTTAGTATCTTGACAATCCGGCTCTCGCTGAATGTGCGTTTCCATGATAATAGTTAAGTCTTTAAATAATATTATTTGGATAATAACTACCCTACGGGGAGGTCTACAAGAGAGTGTTTCGACTTGAGATGTGGAATTGCCCGTGATGCTAAAGAAATTTTGATGATATGATTAAGAAGTAAAAAATAAATTAGGAAAGCTGCCTGTCGTTAGCTGCCCTGTACAGTTTTTTATCTGGACATGGCTGGATTGAACGCCGTGAAAATCCAACTCTGAATCGCCGTTATACTATCCTGTATAACTATCCTGCTCCAAAAAATATTTTAGACAGGTGCGATATTTACATTCAATAATAAAATATTTTGTTATTGGGAATAGAAGCAGGCATCGATAGCAATAATTATGAAAATCAAAACAATTCTCAAAGACCGCTTTTATTATCCATTTCCAGACTTGATAAGTCCATTTGCTATGACGCTACAAGAAATAACTGATATTCAATGGATTGATGGAGAGCTTAAAGACTTGATCCCATTCTCAACGAGAGAAAAATATAAACGAACCAAAACAGGATTCATGTCTGCCCGATGGTGGCCTAAAACCCAAAGTTTGGAGCGTCTGCTGCCTCTGGGCCGCTTTATGCTCTGGTCAATGTATAATGACGATATTTATGAAGTAGCTTCCCTTGGTGAAGTTAGGCGCGCACAGCAACGCTCAACTGCAGTACTGAAAGGAGAAATAACTCCTGAAGAGGCGCAAATACCGCTTGCATATCAATTACATGCTATACGGGAAGGTTTCTTGAGTTTTATCCCGCCGGCCTCTATAGATCGCTTTGCCAATACGTTGAATGAGTATTTTGATGGATTGGAAATGGAAGTGATGTACAAACAGAACAAACTATTCCCATCGGTAGGCAATCTGCTTAATATCAGGGTAAGAATATTGATGATCTCTGCTTTTGTTGAGACCATAGAAATTCAGAATGAGGTCACGCTACCAGATCATATTTACTCACATCCTGTCATTAAAAGACTGTATGATCTCACCTCTAGGATTATTGGTTATTTCAATGATGTGCAATCTTTATTAAAAGATGAAGAAAGTGGAGAGATATACTTTAATATGGTAAAGGTATTGCAGCATCATTATCAACTATCCAAAGAAGACGCTTTAGAAGAAACCATACGGTTGCACGATACCGATCTAAAAGAGTTTCATCGATTACGATCTGCCCTTCCTGATTTCGGAGAATGGAATAATGCTATTGCTGAGTTGGTAGAAGGAATGGGGTTTTTTATGAAAGGATGGCAATCTGTTTCGTTATTGGAGACTGAGAGGTATGATGCGAATGGTTTTCCGCAAATTGATGAACTTCCAAATTTTAATATTAGTGGATAGCTTGAAATATTTGAATGATGTTGAAATGATGTAAAGTGGAGATCAGTCAATATGTTTTACTTCAATAGTGACGATACAAGATTCCAATTACGGGCATAGCCATCTTGGCCGATGGGAACAAAAATTGCTATTCCTCGTTTACACTCATGAATTCTTGGGTACAAGACTAAAGTATGAATTCAACTGTCACAAATATTGAATCAGGATGAATATTTTCTAAGAACCAATCTGAACCCATTTGTCGCGGTTGTACTAACCTCTTTAAAGGCTATCAGGCACAAGGGTATAACCGACGGAGAACTGAAAACCATCAAACTTGATCTGTGAATTATTTAAATATATGCTTTTTTAAGAAAGGAACTTAATTATAAGTTTTGTCCTAGCTGGAAGCCATTCTGTGTAAAAATTTTTCTTATTCGACTAGGAATGATCAATTTGTACTAGTCAAATAAGGTACTATGCAAACACAGGGATCGATTTTAAAAAACAATGTACAATCTATTAACGAGGATGAGGTGAAAAGTAATTTTACCAATGTGGTGGAGCTCATAGAGGAACTCGCTGTGCTGTTTCCGGATAAAATAGCATTGGTAGATGAAGGTAAGGAACACTCTTATCGTATGTTAAACCAGCAGGCCAATCAGCTTGCCCACTACCTCCGGGAGATTGGGATAAGACCACACGGCAGAGTGGCGGTTTGCCTTAAACAATCAGCCGATCGGATCATCGCTTTTTTGGCTATTCTAAAAACAGGAGCGGCATATTTACCCATTGACGGCCAGCTACCTGAAAGCCGCATTCAAATGATGGTAGAAGATGCAGAAGTGGATCTGGTACTTACTCATCGGCATTACTGGTCGAAAGTAAATGGATTCGCAAAGACAACCATAGACATGAATGATATTCCGCTGGCAGCGAAGCTGTCTGAACTTCGTAGCGATAATTTAAAACAACTTTTAGCACCCAACAGCTGTGCTTATATTATTTATACTTCGGGAAGCAGCGGTAAACCGAAAGGTGTGATGATTAGTCATAAGTCTTTTTCTCACTTTGTATCTCATCAGGCCAAAGTGCTTGAGATTGTAACCGGCTCCAAGACTTTACAATTTGCTTCTCCAAGTTTCGACGCTGCGGTGATCGATATTTGGGTACCGCTGTCGCAAGGTGCTACCGTATTTCTGTATCCGGATAACAAGATAGTGGGTGAACCTTTGTTAGACTTTATTGTAGCGCATGACATTGATACAGTTCCTTTATTGCCGCCAGCGGTACTGGCATCTTTGCCGTTCAATAAACCTATTGGCAGTTTACACACCATTGCCATTGGTGGCGAAGCAAGTGTAGAAAGCACCATTCGCAATTGGTATAAAAGGGTAAAACTTATCAATAGCTACGGCCCTACAGAAACAACAGTGGCGGTAACCAACCATCGTTTTGAGCATGAAACTAATCCGCGCATGATCGGTTCGGCTTTACCGGCCGTCGATCTTTGGGTGTTGGATGAGCATTTGCAAAAGGTGCCTGCTGGTACAGTGGGTGAATTATACATAGGTGGGCCCCAGCTGGCATTGGGTTATATAAACCGACCAGAGGACATGGAGAAGGCGTTCATAAAAGTACCCGAACAGCTTTTAAAAACGGAGGAGGACGATATTAGACTCTATAGGACGGGGGATAGGGTGATAGCGCATGCAGATGGAATGCTGGAATACGTTGGAAGGGGAGACGAGCAGGTCAAAATTAGAGGATATCGTATTGAGTTGGCAGAGGTGGAACATGGTATTGCGAAGTTACCGCAAGTTGCTAAAGCCGCCGTTCTAGCGCACCGGCCAGAAGAAGGCCTGCCGTCGCTGATTGCCTTTGTGCAACCGGCTGCCAAAACGGATGCGACTGCTTTTAAGGATATACGGGCAAAACTGCAACAATTAATGCCGATTTATATGGTGCCAGAAAAAATAGTGGTATTGGATACACTTCCACTGAACCATGCCGGTAAAGTAGATAAATCGCAGTTGCAGGTGCCCGCGAAAGAAGATAAAAAGACAACTGTTAAAAGAAAAGGTCTAAATCTTACCGAACAAGTAATGCAGATCTGGAAAGAGTTGTTGGGCTTGCCGGAAGTGTCTATAGACGCTGATTTTTTTGATTTAGGTGGCCATTCTTTGCTCTTGGCCCAGTTGCATGTGCGGCTCCCCGAAACAGTGCAAGCCCGTGTAAGTTTGCCTGAACTATATACGTATTCAACAATTATTTCCTTTGTGGAAGAGGTGGAAAGACGACTGAATGAGGTGGAGCTTTCTCAGAAAATAAAAGCGGAACAAACAATACAGGAGCTATTGAAAGATGCGGAATTACCGTTTGATTTTACCGTTGAGCAGGTGCCGGATGCGGAGTTGCTAGCTAACCCAAAGCATATTTTCTTAACGGGTGTTACGGGATTCGTGGGTTCGCATCTGCTGGTGGAGTTGTTATTACAGCATCCTCAGGCAACTATACATTGTTTAATAAGAGCGGAGGGGTTGATAGATGCATGGAAGAGGATAGATAGCACTTTCAAAAAGTTTAAGCTGGCTTTTAAGGAAGAATACGGTAAGCGTATAATACCTTATGAAGGTGATCTTTCCCTGCCGAACTTCGGTATGAAGGCTTCTGAATATGAGCAATTGCTCCATACCATTGATGTAATATACCATTCTGGGAGCTCGGTTAGTTATGTGCAACCCTACGAGTTGATCAAGAAACCCAATATTGATGGTCTGTACCATATACTACACCTTGCCGTAAATAGGAGGGTTAAACACCTGGTGTTGCTTTCATCGATGGGAGTGTTTAGTTGGGGGCGTCCTTTTACGGGCAAAACCTGGATGTACGAAGATGATTCCATTGAACAGAATTTACCTGCTGTGAGCCGAGATTTAGGTTATATAAAAAGTAAATGGGTAATGGAGAGCATCGCCGAGAAAGCGAAGAATAAGGGCTTGCCCATTATTAATTTTAGATTGGGCTTCGCTGTCTGCCACAGCACATCTGGCGCCACCGTGCGGAACCAATGGTGGGGGGCATTGATCCGTAGTTGTGCGGAGCTGGGATCTTTTCCCTTGGTAATGGGCTTAAAAGATGAATTGACTACCGTGGATTATATGTGTAAAGCGATTGCGCATATCGGTAAAAAAGAGGAAGCTATCGGGCAGAACTTCCATCTTTCACCATTGCCGGAAAACGATGTCTCGCTTACTGATTTCTGCGCTAAAATAAATGAGTATTTCGACTTGGATTTAAAGGGGATGGAATATCATGAATGGCTGAGTCAATGGCGTTATAATACCGATCTTCCGATATATCCGCTTTTAAGCTTATTTACAGAAGACATTCATGAAGGGAAATGTTTGGTGGAAGCTTATGAAAATACCTATTATTATGATCGGAGGAACACACAGCGTTTCTTGGATGATATTAATTTAAAGCCTCCAGCTTTTACCAAGCAAGTGATGGCGCCTTATTTAAAATTTATAGAGGTTCTGTGATAGTGTTTTCAAGAGCTTGCATGTTGCTTTCTAAACCCCCAATGCACAAAAGTGACGATGCTTCCTGTCGTGCTACCCCACTGATATGTGGGCGCCTCACGCATTCACTTTTATAAGGTTCATTTGGATCAAATGGATATTTTTACCACGCAAACGGGTGCAATCCTACTCTGCGGGCTGATAACAATGAGTCTATAATCCACCCGCAGTTAAACGGGACATATTTCGCCCGAATTCCCTTTCTTCCGCCTTAAAGCCTGTTTGAGTTTGCCTATCCATTGAAATACGCTGTACGCTCGGCATGTGAAAAACTATTCTCAATTTAAAAACACCTCTGTAGCACTTGCATTTTTCTTACTTAACAATGATGTCAAGTTGTTACACATAAAAGCAAAACGAAGATTCATAGAAACAGTAAAAGATCGCTTTTTAACTCGAAAAACAAAGAAACTAATGATTATTAATATCAACATTTTATTAATTCAGCATTTAAATAGGAAATCCTTGAATCAAGTTGCTTAAATTTAGTTGTTTAATAACTAATTAAACATGTTATGGAAGGAAAAGTAAAACTTTTTTTAGAGCTCGCCGATGCAAAAACAAACCTTAGCCA
>DATMSZ010000463.1:0-3684 GCA_035565175.1 Pseudosphingobacterium sp. | reverse complement strand
CTGTCGATGTTATTTAAGGATAAATTCGACGATATATTAATTGGCTTTTTTAAGATTATGGTGAACAAAGGGCGTGCAGACATCTTATTTGGTACTGCCCAGGAGTTTATCAGAGCGTATAACGAATATAAGGGAATCGTTAATGCGAAAGTTGTTTCGGCTGCGGCTTTATCTGCAGAAAACCTCCAAGCATTGAAACAATTAATCAGGACGTCTACAGGGCATGAAGTGCTATTGGAGAACACAATAGATCCTGAATTAATAGGCGGATTCATTGTAACTGTTGGAGATAGGCAGGTAGATGTTAGTTTATTAGGTAGATTAAACAAATTAGATCGTGCTTTTCATGCCTAATCAGCAAAAAGCGTGATAATATATCATTAAAATATAAAACGAAGATAAAACAATGGTAGAGGTAAGACCAGACGAAGTATCGGCAATCTTAAGGGAGCAATTGTCGAACTTTAAATCAGAAGCCGAACTTGAAGAAGTAGGTACCGTACTCCAGGTGGGAGATGGTATTGCGCGGGTTTATGGCTTAACCAAGGTACAATCAGGAGAGCTGGTTGAGTTTGATAACGGATTGCAGGGAATTGTATTAAACCTTGAAGAAGATAATGTTGGTGTTGTATTATTAGGCCCTTCTGATGAAATAAAAGAAGGAGACACCATAAAACGTACAAATAAAATTGCCTCTATTAATGTGGGTGAAGGTATGCTGGGGCGGGTTGTTAATACATTAGGGCAACCTTTAGACGGAAAAGGACCAATTACGGGCAAAACCTACGAAATGCCTATAGAGCGTAAGGCTCCAGGTGTTATTTATCGCCAGCCGGTAAACGAACCATTGCAGACTGGTATCAAAGCAATAGATGCGATGATTCCAATCGGTCGTGGTCAAAGAGAATTGGTTATCGGCGATCGCCAAGTTGGTAAAACAGCTGTATGTATTGATACGATCATTAACCAGAAAGAATTTTATGATGCCGGCCAACCTGTTTTCTGTATTTACGTTGCAATCGGTCAGAAAAATTCTACTATTGCAGGTATCGTTCGTACTTTAGAAGAAAAAGGTGCTCTAGCTTATACTGTAATCGTTTGTGCATCTGCAGCAGACCCTGCTCCAATGCAATTCTATGCTCCAATGGCAGGTGCTGCTATAGGCGAGTTTTTTCGCGATACCGGTCGCCCAGCATTAATTGTTTATGATGACTTGTCTAAACAAGCGGTGGCTTATCGTGAGGTATCTTTATTATTGCGTCGTCCTCCAGGACGTGAAGCATATCCAGGTGATGTGTTTTATCTACACAGTCGCTTACTGGAACGTGCAGCCAAGATAAATGCGTCTGACGAGATTGCACGTGGTATGAATGATCTTCCTGAGTCTATTAAAGATCTAGTTAAAGGTGGTGGTTCCTTGACGGCTTTGCCGATCATAGAAACGCAGGCTGGAGATGTGTCGGCCTATATTCCTACGAATGTAATTTCCATTACGGATGGTCAGATTTTCCTTGAGTCGAACTTATTCAACGCAGGTGTAAGACCAGCAATTAATGTGGGTATCTCTGTATCAAGAGTAGGGGGTAGTGCACAGATCAAGTCGATGAAGAAAGTAGCTGGTACATTAAAGTTAGATCAAGCCCAATACCGCGAGTTGGAAGCCTTTGCGAAATTTGGTTCTGATTTAGATGCGGCAACAAAGGGGGTGCTTGACAAAGGGGTACGTAACGTTGAAATTTTAAAACAAGGACAGTTTGCACCAGTGCCCGTTGAAAAGCAGGTGGCAATTATCTACGCTGGCGTAAAAGGCTTATTTAGAAATGTTCCTGTAAATAAAGTGAAAGAGTTTGAAGCTAATTATTTACAACAATTAGAGTTACGCCATCCGGAGGTTTTAAGAGATCTTAAAGCAGGTAAGTTCACGGATGATATTACCGCGGTGTTAGATAAGGTAGCTAAGGAAATAGCTGCAAGTTATTAATTGACTTTATTTAGTTATGAGTTGTGCGTTATGAGTTACGAGTAAACTGGTAACACGCAACTCGCAACTCACAACTTTTTAAAATATGGCTAATTTAAAAGAAGTAAGAAATCGGATAGTGTCTGTGTCTTCAACGCAGCAGATTACACGGGCTATGAAGATGGTTTCGGCGGCTAAGCTTAAGCGGGCAACAAATGCAATCGTTCAATTGAGGCCTTATGCAGAAAAGCTGAAAGACATATTGGCTAATCTATCTGCTTCTGTTGAAGGGGATGTTTCTCCGTATACGATAGAACGAAAGCCACGCAAAATTTTACTTATAGTAGTAACCTCGAATAGAGGGTTGGCGGGTGCATTTAATGCAAATGTTATTAAAGCTACTAACCTTTTGATTTCTGAAAAATATAGCGAACAACATAGAAAGGGTAATCTGAAGATTATAGCTATCGGGAAAAAAGGTCAGGATTATTATAAGAAGAGAAAATATGACGTATTAGGCAATCATTCGGAATTATTTGCAAAATTAAATTTTGAAAATACAGCTGAAATTACAGAATTTGTCATGAAAGGCTTTTTAGAGGGAGAGTTTGATAAGGTTGAAGTGCTTTATAATCAATTTAAAAATGCAGCCATTCAATTCTTAAAAGTAGAACAACTTCTTCCATTGTCTCCTGTTAAACCTGCGTTGGCAGAGCAAAAGGCACAAGTAGCTGTCGACTATATTTTAGAGCCTTCTAAAGAAGAAATTATCGAGGAGCTAATTCCCAAGTCTATTAAGATACAATTATATAAAGCCGTTCTTGATTCACATGCTTCAGAACATGGTGCACGTATGACTGCAATGGATAAGGCGACTGATAATGCAGGGGAGTTGCTAAAATCACTGAAATTGTCTTACAATCAGGCACGGCAGGCAGCCATTACAACTGAACTTACAGAGATTGTAAGTGGTGCAGCGGCGTTGTCTAATGGATAACATTTTTGTATAAATTGAAGGGCCTTCGTGTTTGCGAAGGCCTTTTGTATTTAATATTATGATGAAAGTTTTTTCTTTTTTGTTGGCCTTCTTTATTTTGAATTTTGTAAATGGACAGGAGCATGCGCGCGATAACACCAATGCTATATTATGGCAGCAGAGATCTGGCGAATACCGTGCATTGTGTTTTCAGGCTTACAATTATGCGCGTGTAAGCTTAGATAAACAGATGAAAAGAAGAAGTAAGAAACCAAGATGTGTTATCGTGGATATTGACGAAACGGTATTGGATAATTCTCCTCAAAGTGGTAAATTACTATTAAAGGGAAAGAGCTTTGATTTGGCAGAATGGAAACAATGGACCGATTTAGAAAGAGCAGACACGGTGCCGGGAGCATGTTCTTTTTTGAAATATGCAGCATCTAAAAAAGTAGAGATATTTTATGTAAGTAATAGGGACCAAAGCGAGCTCGAATCTACGATGGGCAATCTAAATCGTTTTGAGTTTCCTTTTGTTGATTCGGCGCACATGTTGTTTAGAGATAGTGCATCGAATAAACAAGCTAGAAGAGACCTGATAGCAACAACACATCACATTCTGCTGCTTGCAGGAGATAACTTGAGTGATTTCTCGACAGTTTTCTATCAAGAAGACAAAAATGTGAAAATAGAGGTCGATAAGCTGGCAAGTTTGTTTGGAACGGAATATATTATATTACCGAATCCG
>DATMSZ010000462.1:0-8485 GCA_035565175.1 Pseudosphingobacterium sp. | reverse complement strand
CGCAAAATTATTATTCATGTAAAATTCTAAAAGTTACATTTATTTGTAATTTTTACCTCTTTAAAAAATTGTAAACAATTAATAAACAGATAATTAATTTTTATTTTTGAAAACTTTTAAAACAAACACTCATTATTAGTGTACAAAATAAGTAATTTTGGTAGACCGACAAAACGATCAAAGAGCAAAAAATTTGTTATGAAAGTTGAAAATCACCAAAATATCGAGAAAACCACCTATACTACAGAAGAGGCTTTTCAGGAATCACTCCGCTATTTTCAAGGAGATGACCTTGCCGCGCGTGTATGGGTTAATAAATATGCCTTGAAAGATTCGTTCGGAAACATTTACGAGGCAAGTCCTGATGACATGCACCGGCGCATAGCAGGCGAAATTGCCCGTATAGAGCAACGGTATCCAAACCCTTTAAATGAAGACGAAGTATTTCAATTAATAAAAGACTTTAAATACATTATTCCGCAAGGAAGCCCGATGACAGGTATTGGTAATCCCTATCAAATCGCCTCTCTATCTAATTGCTTCGTGATTGGCAATGACGGCGAATCGGATTCTTATGGAGGAATCATGAAAATTGATCAAGAGCAAGTACAGTTGATGAAAAGACGAGGCGGCGTAGGTCATGATCTATCACATATCCGCCCTAAAGGCTCACCCGTCAAAAATTCGGCATTAACGTCAACCGGTATCGTACCATTTATGGAACGCTTTTCTAATTCTACACGAGAGGTTGCACAAGACGGGCGAAGAGGAGCGCTCATGTTATCCGTAGCCATAAAACATCCGGATTCCGAAAACTTTATCGACGCCAAAATGCAAGAAGGCAAAGTAACCGGAGCGAACGTTTCTGTGCGGATAGATGACGCTTTTATGAGAGCAGTTGAAAAGCAGCTTCCTTATCAACAACAATACCCCATTGAAAGCAGCGCCCCTCTTTACAAAAAAGAAATAGACCCTACTGCTCTATGGAAAAAAATTATTCATAATGCTTGGCGCTCCGCGGAGCCTGGAATTTTGTTTTGGGACACCATTATTCGCGAATCTTTACCCGATTGTTATGCCGACCTCGGTTATAAAACGATATCCACAAATCCTTGTGGTGAAATACCGCTTTGTCCTTATGATTCTTGTCGCTTATTAGCTATTAACCTATTTTCTTATGTGGAGAAACCTTTTACCAAAGAGGCTTTCTTTAATTGGGAATTATTTAAAAAGCACATCCATGCGGCACAGCGTATGATGGACGACATCATAGATCTCGAATTGGAGAAAATCGATGCCATTTTACAAAAAATAGCGGATGATCCGGAAGATGATGAGATCAAACGTACGGAAAGAAATCTTTGGTTAAATATCCAAAAAAAGGCACAGGAAGGAAGAAGGACAGGCATTGGTATCACTGCCGAAGGAGATATGCTTGCAGCACTTAATTTACGTTATGGTAGTGACGAAGGAACGGCATTTGCAGTCGAAATCCATAAAACTGTTGCGTTGGAGGCTTATCGTGCGTCGGTATATACCGCTAAGGAAAGAGGTGCATTTGCTATTTTCGATGCCGAAAGAGAAAAGAATAACCCTTTCATACTTCGACTAAAGGAGGCAGATGCACAACTTTACTATGAAATGCTGGAACATGGAAGAAGGAATATTGCACTGTTAACCATCGCCCCTACCGGTACAACAAGCTTAATGTCACAAACAAGTTCAGGAATTGAACCTGTCTTTATGCCTGTCTATAAAAGAAGAAGGAAGGTAAATCCTAATGACAAGCATGTTCGTGTTGATTTTGTGGACGAAGTAGGCGATTCTTGGGAAGAATACGTAGTATTTCATCATCGCTTTAAGCAATGGATGGACGTAAACGGTTATGATTTAACAAAAAATTATAGCCAAAAAGAATTGGATGAATTGGTAAAAAAATCTCCGTATTACAAATCGACCTCGAATGATGTAGATTATTTGAAAAAGGTAAAAATGCAGGGAAGTATCCAAAAATGGGTAGATCATTCCATCAGTGTAACGATTAATATGCCGCACGATGTAACCGAAGAATTAGTTGGCGAGTTATACATGGAAGCCTGGAAGGCGGGTTGCAAAGGGGTAACAGTTTATCGAGATGGTTCGCGCTCCGGTGTCCTTATCGCTAATACCGAAAACAAGTCGAAAGAAAAAGAACTTCAAAACACGCTGAGCTTTCCAACAATAAGACCACAGACACTTGAAGCAGATATTGTTCGTTTTCAGAATAACAAAGATAAATGGATTGCTTTCATTGGATTAATTGATGGGAAACCATATGAGATCTTTACAGGCTTAGCAGACGATGAAGATGGCATCTTGATCCCAAGATGGGTAAACAACGGGTTTATCATAAAAAATAGGGAAGCAGATGGAAGTTCACGTTATGACTTTCAATACAAGAATAAACGCGGGCATAAAACAACCATCGAAGGATTGTCCTACAAGTTTAATCCCGAATATTGGAATTATGCGAAATTGATTTCCAGCACCCTTCGGCATAGTATGCCCATCGAAAAGGTGGTAGATCTTATTAATAGCTTACAGCTTGACGAAGCCATCAATACGTGGAAAAATGGCGTGGCACGCGCACTCAAACATTATATCCCAGACGGCACTGAAGTAAAAAAGCAGAAGTGCCTAAATTGTAATTCTACAAATCTCATCTATCAAGAAGGCTGCTTAACATGTAAAGATTGCGGTTCGTCAAAATGTGGATAATTCATTAAGCATCTCAAGGCGCCGATCTTTCCTTTATATATGTTTCTATTTAACAGCCGTTGGCACACTTTTACGTCGACGGCTGTTTAGCATTATTTTCCTACAATATCATAAGACACCTTAAATCCTCGGCATAACACTTAGCTTCAATTATAACATCCTGAAACGCCTTTCTATCATTTTTGTGATACAAACCTATTAAATAACTAATTATGTTAATAGATTATCTTTGGAGAACTTTGCGTCATTAAATGATAAAACATGGAATATAGAAAGTTAGGAAATACAGATCTAGCATTATCAACAATCACCTATGGTGCTTTTGCCATCGGCGGCACCATGTGGGGAGGAAATGAGAAAAAAGATTCTATCAACGCTATCCATGCCTCTCTTGATAACGGTGTTACAACATTAGATACGGCACCATTTTATGGGTTTGGACTAAGTGAAGAACTGATTGGTGAAGCCCTCAAGGGAAAAGATAGAAGTAAAATACAAATCCTTACCAAGTTTGGTCTTGTATGGGAAGGGAGTAATGACGGCAAAGGAGAATATTTCTTCGACTTACAAGAAAAAGGAAAAAATGTTTCTATTTACAAATATTCTTCTAAAGCAAATATTATAAAAGAAGTAGAAGAAAGCTTACAACGTTTAGGTACAGACTATATTGACCTCTTACAACAACACTGGCCGGACGAAACCACTGCTATTGATGAAACGATGGAAGCCATGGAAGTGTTGATCCAACAGGGAAAAATACGCGCCGGAGGCGTTTCCAATCATACTGCTGATGAATTAAAGGCAGCATCTAAAACGCTGGTCCCCGCTTCCAACCAGGTTTATTACAGCATGTTAAACCGCGAAATAGAAAAGACATTGATCCCCTATACCCTCGCAAATAATATCGGAATTATCGCCTATAGTCCTATGGAAAGAGGTTTGCTTTCGGGTAAATATTTTAAGAATGAAAAATTAAAAAATGACGATCATAGAAATGGTTATTTCAGCCAGTTTAATCTCGATAAGGTAAAAGTCTTTCTTGAAAATATCACTCCGATCGCAGCAGAAAAAAATGCCTCTTTAGCCCAACTGGTATTGCGCTGGACAACTCAACAAAAGGGTATCACGGTAGTACTAGCTGGTGCAAGAAACGCAGAACAAGCTATTGCTAATGCGGACGCCATGAATTTCAGTCTTTCAACAAATGAAATGAGCTTTATCAATGCCGAACTGGCGAAAATGTAGCTCAATTTTTTATTACCCCAGCTGTAGAATCGATATCAGATTGACAGCTACTTTACTAATTAAAACAATACATTATGTTATTTGAAAAATATCAATTAGGCAATTTACTTCTTAAGAATCGCATTGTAATGCCTCCAATGACGCGCTCACGAGCATCAACAGGTGAAATTGCCACAAGTTTAATGGCAACCTATTACAGTCAACGCGCTTCTGCCGGACTAATTATTTCCGAGGGAACACAAATCAGCCGCCAAGGCCAAGGGTATGCTTGGACGCCTGGAATTTATACGCAGCCCCAAATTGAAGGCTGGAAAAAGGTCACCGATGCTGTACATGCAAAAGACGGTTTGATATTCGCTCAGCTATGGCATGTAGGGAGAGTATCGCACACTTCCCTGCAGGAAAACGGTCAGCCACCAGTAGCCCCATCAGCTATTATGGCGGAAGGTGTTAAAGTATTTCTAGACTTAGAAAACAAGGGATCCGAGGACGGCATTGGAGAGATGGTTCAACACTCCATGCCCCGTGAGCTGAGCATCCCTGAGATTAAAGCTATTATCCGCGACTTTGTGCAGGCAGCAAAAAATGCCATAGCCGCAGGTTTCGACGGCGTTGAACTGCATGGTGCCAATGGTTATCTTATCGAACAATTTATTGATTCACAGACGAACCTCCGCACAGATGAATATGGTGGAACTGTGGAAAACCGATTAAGATTCCTAAAAGAGGTAGTAACTGCCGTGGCAGCTGCTATTGGGAAAGACAAGGTAGGCGTTCGCCAAGCACCTTTAACAACTTTAATGGGTGCGCAGGATGACACCCCTGAAATCACTTATATCGAAGCTGCGAAAATATTGAATGAAATTGGTATCGCTTACATTCATATCGCCGAGGCCGATTGGGATAATGCGCCAGTAATGTCCATAGCATTCAAAGAAGCCTATCGTAAAGCTTTTGACGGAGCATTAATTTATACCGGAAAATACACAAAGGAACGCGCCGAAGAAGCGCTAAAAAAAGGCTGGGCCGATCTTATTTCCTTTGGTCGTCCGTTTATCGCCAATCCCGATTTACCGTATCGCTTATTAAAGAACCTACCGCTAAACGAACCCGATCGCAGTAAATTCTTTGGTGGTGGCAAGAAAGGGTACATTGATTATGAGCCATCCGAAAAGAGTTACTCGTCATAGGCTATATTGCCGATTTTTGAAGATCCATTAGGGCTAATGTATGAAGATTGGAGGAGGAAAATCAAACAGGATTAACCGCCTCCTTTTATTTTCTGTCTGTTCTCTGATTTTCAAGGCCTAATTATCTCGATTTAATTTCTTTTCTCATAAAGGAGTAATATGATAAAGCAAAGCACAATACAGTCGCTGCGATAAGACCTGTTAACTGAGGCCAAACAATAATTAAACTTTCCTTCAAAGGGAGCGGACTAGGAATCGCTCCATACATTTGTTCCATAGTTAAAGGTCCTAAACTGCGAATCGATGGCATGAGCAAAGTAGTAGTAGCATCGCTGAATAACTGACTTGGCACCAGTCTTAATAAGCCCATAATAAGTTTTTGATAACTCATAACCTCATATGGATTCGCCGTCTCAGTAGGCATCATTGCTTTCGCTACAACATTAATAATTATCTGATAAAATACGGTAAAGAATAACCATACGGCGATCGCCGTAAGCGCAGAAGTGGCAGCTTGTTGAAACCTGACAGACAATAGGATAGATAAATTTAACCAGAACGCAACATATAGAATACTCAATATAATAAAGAAAATTATGCGCAAAAATTCGGTTGGTGAAGGGGGGATGCCTATGATGATGATACCCGCTCCCATCACCAGAAAACCAAGAGCGAAAAACAAAGTACTGATAACCACCAACGCCCCCACAAACTTTGCATTAAGAAGATAATCACGGTGAATAGGTTGCGCCATCACGCGACTTAGCGTGCCGGCATTTTGTTCTGAATTTATAGCGTCAAAACCCAAACTAATACCTAATAGAGGACCCAAAAAACCAACAAATACATGAAAAGGCGGCAAAGAACCATCAGATAGCGTAAACAGCTTTAAAAACAAAAATCCACTATCCGGATCATTAGCTTTTTCTATCGCCTTACTGATGTTACTGATAGAAGTATAAAGCGAGCCCAAACAAGTTAGCAAAATCAGTAACAATAAGACGATAAATCGCCAGCTTCTAATATGATCAGCTATTTCTTTGGCTACCAAGACATAAAATGGGTGCAAATAAGTCGTATTTCTTTCTTTAAAATTAAATGTATTAAGCAATTTTTTCATATACGGTATCTCCTTCAAAATAACGCTGATAAATATCGTCTAACCCATATTCCTTTTTTGATAAGTGGGTAAGGTTAATGTTGGCATCTATAATAGTACGAGCAATAACGGGGGTTATATCGTATGAGCAACCTATATATAATCTCTTCCCATTTACCACAACAGATGAAACCCCTTCGATGCGCTGTAGCTTTTCTTGCAGCAGTGATTTTTCGTCAAGATCACTTTGAGAAAATTGAACACCAGCTTCAACGGTAAAAGCATCTCCTGTAAACAGTTGCTTAGCCAATGTCGGGATATCCCCATTAGCCAATAATTTACCGCCCACAAATATCCCAACTCTATCACAAACTTGCTGTACTTGATGCAAATGATGAGAGGAAAGAAGCACGGTAAGTCCCTCTTCCCTACTTAATTGAACTATTAATTGCAAGAAATCACGTACACCGCTTGGGTCGATACCTAATGTTGGCTCATCTAAAATAATGACTTCAGGCTTCTTTATTAACACATCTGCTAACCCTAAACGTTGCCGCATCCCTCTGGAGTAAGCTCCGGTTTTCTTAGTTGCGGCATCGGCAAGACCTACTCGCGATAACAATTCTTTTGCCCGTTGACGCGCTTCTAATTCGGTGGTGCGATTTAGTCGGGCTATAAAGACTAAATTTTCAAGCCCTGTTCGATTATCATAAAAACCAACATTATCAGGAAGATACCCCACCCTCCTTTTCACTTCTATAGGATGGGTTGTAGAATCTATACCACAGACACGAACCGTCCCGTCACTAGGCTCTGTTAGACCTAGCATCATGCGGATAGTGGTAGACTTTCCAGCGCCATTAGGGCCCAACAGACCATAAATCTCACTCTTATGAATGTTTAGATCAAGATGATCCACGGCTGTTAAGGCACCGTATCGCTTGGTTAGCCCTTTAAGTTCAATAATATGTTCTTTCACCCTTACCTCCTTCCGTATTTACGGATTAAGTAATACACTCCCCCTAATGCTGCTAAGATGATGAAAATGCCTAGCCAACCCCATAACAACGATGTTTCGACAGATACCCGAAAAGAGGCTTTAGAGGATACCTCTGGAGTTTTTGCTTCTAAATTGACGACATAGTCGCCTGCAATGGCCTTTTTGTCTGCTTTAATAGTAGCGAAAACATCATCCGTTGATCCGGATCTTAAAAATGGAATCTTTATCGGTTCAAAAACAACATCCCAATTTGCTGGAGCAGAAAACTTCATTTCAATATTCTTAAGATCGCCTGAACCTGTATTTTTAACGACTAGTTGAACACGTTTACTGTCGCCTGCAGTAATGTCAGAACTTAATAAACCTGTTGGTGTAGTAAGCTCTATTTTAGTCGAACCTTTTATTACCACCTCAAAATCTAATGCTGCTGAGGTGTTAGTTGTTCCTGCTAGTACCGGTATTTTATACGTCTTTGCCTCGATCTCATCTGGTGGGTCTATTTCAATTGTGATATCCTGCGTACGGTTTGCTTCAATATCCACAGATGATACTTGTTTACCATTGGCTCTAAAAGAAATATTCCAACCCGGAGGTGTTTGGGCACGCAATGCATATACCTGCTGCTCAGCAGTCCTATTACGCAAAGTAGCGTTGTAGGTAAACGTAGCGTTCGCTGCGCCTTCCATGTTGGTCTGATCTGATGTGAACTCCGTTTTATACGTTCCTTGTTCAGAAACAACTACCATCAGTGGCAATGAAGTATGGCCTTTTGCCACTACCTGAAACCGATAGGTCCCTTTGTTTATTTTTAGTGGTACGTTTACTTTCAAAGAGAAGTTCTTCTTCTCCTTGGGAAGCACTGAGAGCTGTTCTATGCGCCAGTCGCCCGACTTCAACTCAAAATCCCATCCCTTGGGTAATCCGACAACAGCAATATCAGTTGTCTTAATAGCGCTACTGTTATTAATAAGGTCAATAGCATAATCGATCGCCTCTCCTGGTGGAACGGAAACCTTTGTATAAGGGGTATACAATGAAAGATTTTGGGCAAGGGCTATATGGCCGCTTACTAAAGAGAATAAAATTAATAAAAACAGTTTTAATTGATTTGCACTCGCTAACATAAAAAAATCCAATTTATAATTCTAAATACTAACAGTATGCAAGGGTTAGGCTTTTCAAATCATTTGTGGG
>DATMSZ010000461.1:0-22128 GCA_035565175.1 Pseudosphingobacterium sp. | reverse complement strand
AATATTACTAAGAGGCACGAAACAATAATCAAGCTTATAAAAGCAAATGGAAGCGCGACTATTCCTGAGCTGATAGAAATGATGAAAGTTTCTGGTGTAACAATAAGGAAAGATCTTAAATTTTTGGAAGACAAAAATCTTCTATATTGTACGAGAGGTGGTGCTTCGCTTACAAATCCGTACGCAAATGATAGACCTATTGTTGAAAAGGCGCTCATTCATCCCGATAAAAAGCAGAAGATAGCAAAAGCGGCATTGGCTTTAATTAAAGAGAATGATTCCATTATGATTGGTTCGGGAACTACTGTTTTTGAAATGGCTAAAATTTTACAAGCAGAACGGCCTTTGACTGTCATAACGCCGGCAATAAAAGTAGCTTTCGAGTTAAGTGGAAAAAAAAATATTGAAGTATTGCAATTAGGTGGTTTAGTAAGACCCAGCTCTTCTTCCGTTGCTGGTGTTCATGCAGAACATATATTGGAAAATATTTCTTGTGGCGTGTTGTTTATAGGTGTAGACGGGATTGATGTGGATTTTGGTTTGTCGATCAGTAATTTGGCGGAAGCAGGGCTTAACCAAAAAATGATTAAAGCTGCACAAACTGTTGCCGTATTAGCAGACAGTACCAAATTTGGAAAACGAGGAATAGGTAGAATATGCGAATTCAGTGAAATTCAATATGTTATTACGGACGAAAACGCACCATTGGCGCTGATTAAGCAAATTGAGAAAAAAGGGGTAAAAGTAGTGGTGGCGTCTTAATTTAAAATCGTAGAAACTCTTCAATTTGCTGATTTGTAAATCGAAGAGTGTCTTCTTTGTGAAATTCAACCTCCTGATTTAATTCCTGATTAATATAAGGAATATGGATGCGTAAAGGCAGGGTGTGTAAATTCAAATAGTGGCATACGCCCGTAAAGTGCTCTACTCCACGAATGTTCCCATATTTACCGCTGCTGATGCCAACTAATGCAGCTTTTTTTCCAACAAAGCTATCGGGAAATAAACAAGCATCAATAAACATTTTCAACACGCCTGGAAAACTACCATTGTATTCGGGGATGACGAAAATAAACTTCGTGGTCATTGTTACACGCTCTTGAATAGGTTGGAAAGACTCACTTCTTGCTCCATAAAGATCGCTAACAAGGAAGTTGTCCGGCAATTCTTCCAGGGAAAGAATTTCTGATCCAAATCCTTTCTTGTCTAGCTGCCTTTGGTAATATGCGGCTACTTTAAGCGAATTACTGTTTTTGCGGTTTGTGCCGGCTATAATCGTTATCATGTGGATAATGTGTGTAAAATCTAAACCCAATCAGGTTTTTAAGCTGTTTAAATTTTGTATCTTAGCAACCTTAACATAAGGTGTTAAAAACTGCGAAGATAGTAATAACTAGGCGTTTTTGATTCAAAACTATATAATGATAAAGTGTTTTTCAGAAAGAATGTCTGCTATTTATCTAACCATGACATTACAATTTCTTAACACAATATTATGACATCTTTCCAGTTTTAATGATAAATAGACACAAAGCAAGTGGCTGTAGATTATCTGTTAAGCTGTTGATTATATGAATTACGACTTACAATTAAACAATGGGTAAAATCATAGCATTAGCCAACCAAAAAGGGGGAGTAGGTAAAACTACCTCTTCCATTAATTTAGCAGCGAGTTTAGCTGTGTTAGAATACAGGACACTTTTAGTGGATGCAGATCCTCAGGCTAATTCAACTTCGGGTATCGGCTTTGATCCAAGAGCGATTAAGGCAAGTGTGTATGAGTGTATCATCAACGATCTGGATCCTCGGGAAGCTATACAAAAAACGGATACACCCAATTTGGATTTATTGCCGGCACACATAGACTTAGTAGGTGCTGAAATAGAAATGATTAATCTGAATGATCGGGAGTTTAAAATGCGCTCGGTGCTGAACCAAGTGGTAGACGATTATGATTTTATTATTATTGACTGCTCTCCTTCCTTGGGTTTGATCACTATCAATGCCCTTACTGCGGCCAATTCAGTTATTATACCCGTTCAATGCGAATATTTCGCTTTAGAAGGTTTGGGTAAATTACTTAATACAATTAAGATCGTTCAGAATAGGTTGAATACCAATTTGGAAATCGAAGGTATTTTATTAACGATGTATGATGTGCGATTGAGATTGTCCAACCAAGTGGTGGAGGAAGTGCGTTCGCATTTTACTGAACTGGTTTTTAATACAATCATACAACGTAATACAAGATTAAGTGAAGCGCCAAGCTTTGGTATCTCCGTTATTATGCACGATGCAAATTCTAAGGGAGCTATCAATTACCTAAATTTGGCAAGAGAAATTTTAATTAAAAACGGATTGCAAAAAGTGCAACAGGAGGCAAAAGTATAAGATATGGCGCAACAGCGAAAAATAGGATTAGGTAAAGGATTAAGTGCTCTGTTGAACGACACTGAGGAAGTTAGGCAGGTAAGTGCTGCTCAAAAATCAGCTAATGAAGCCCTTGGCAGAGATGTGCCGCCGGGATCCGTTAATCATATTAAAATAGATGCTATTGAGGTAAATCCTTTTCAACCAAGAACTGATTTTGATGCCACCGCATTGAATGAGTTGGCAGATTCTATCAAACTGCAAGGGCTAATCCAACCGATAACCGTTCGGAAGGTGGGAGGAGATAAGTATCAGTTAATATCCGGAGAAAGACGTTTAAGGGCTTCTAGGATAGCAGGGCTTAATGAAATACCTGCCTATATCCGTACTGCTAACGATCAACAAATGTTGGAAATGGCCCTCATTGAGAACATTCAACGTGAAAACCTAAATGCCATTGAGGTTGCTTTAAGTTTCCAGCGAATGATCGATGAATGCAATTTAAAGCAAGAAGAACTTGGCGATCGGGTCAGCAAAAACCGCTCAACAGTTACAAACTATCTTCGCTTATTGAAGCTGCCGCCTGCTATTCAAGCTTCTATTCGCGATGGACAATTAAGCATGGGACATGCCCGTGCATTGATAAATGTAACAGATGTAGATAAACAACTTTATATTTTCCAAGAGATTATTAATAAGGGTCTTTCCGTGCGTAAAGTGGAAGAGCTGGTGCGCTTAGTAAATGATGCCGCGGGTAAGAATAAATCAAAAGCAAATACTAAAGAGAAATCTATGTCGTTTGAGTTTCAGAAAATTCAAGACGATTTGGCATCTAAGTTTGCTACAAAGGTAACACTGAACGTAAAAGGGAAAAATGGTAAAGGAACTATCGAAATTCCGTTTATGTCGGAAGATGATCTTAGCCGGATCTTGGAATTATTAGATTGGTAATGGTTGTTTTACGATTTTTTTTTCTAATTGCCTTCTTGACAATAGGTATTTGTCGAGTTTTTGCACAGGTGCCAGACAGTGTTCAAACGCCGAAAGATATTAGTCGGGACAGTTATAATATGACAGATACGACTAATCTTTCGAAAAAAGAACGTAAAAGAAGAGCTAAAGAAAAAGAGGAACAGCAAAAACCTGTTATTTATAAAGACTCCACTCGTTTAGCATTGGAAGCTTTAACCAAGAAGGCTGCGCGGCGTTCTGCAATCCTGCCTGGATGGGGGCAGCTTTTCAATGGTGGGTGGGGTTATGTCAAAGCACCTATAGTTTGGGCAGGTTTTGGAGGCCTTGGGTATTCCTTCGTATTTGCGCAAAATAATTATCAGGAAACATTGAAGGAAGTCCAATTCCGATTGGCCAACCAAGGGCTCAACCAAAATCCGAAATATCCGATGACAGTTCCTACAGATTGGCTAATCAATGCAAAGGATTTTTACCGTCGGAATCGAGACCTTACGATTTTAATAACCGTTGGATGGTATGCCCTGAATGTGATTGATGCCTATATTGACGCCAAGTTCAAACGGTATGATATGAGCGATGACCTTACCTTTAATATTCGGCCTACTCTCTTGCAGGCGCCTGGTGCATACACGTATAGATCAATGCCTGTTGTAGGATTAAAAGCAACATTCGCGCTCAAGTAAGGCAAAAATACCCTTTACATGTTAACTAAAATCGTATATTGCGTGCCTAAACGAACTTATCCAATCATACCATGAATATAGCCTTAATTGGATACGGTAAAATGGGCCGTATAATTGAGAAAATAGCCTTACAAAGAGGGCATCAGGTTACATTGATTATTGATGAGAATAATCGCCTCGACATTGAGGCAGACGATTTATCTGTGGCTGATGTAGCCATCGACTTTAGTACTCCTCATTCCGCAATCACTAACATAAATTTATGCTTTGAGGCAGATATACCTGTAGTGGTAGGTACCACCGGTTGGTACGATAGCTTAGAAGAGATAAAAGAAAACTGCCTTTCTGGTAACAAAACCATGATGTACGGGTCTAACTTCAGTATTGGAGTGAACATCTTTTTTCATATTAATAAGCTTTTGGCGAAAGCTATCAATCCATATAAGCAGTATGACGTACAGGTAGAAGAAATTCATCACACCCAAAAGCTAGACGCACCAAGCGGAACCGCAATCACCATTGCAGAAGGAATTTTGGAGTCTAGTGATGACAAGAGTGAGTGGGTAAATAATTTAGTCGGAGAAGGGGAGGAAGTGGTACCCAAGAAAGATCAACTGCTCATAGAATCACACCGCATAGAAGATGTGCCAGGCACCCATACCGTTTTATACAGCTCTGAAGTTGACCAGATAGAATTTAAGCATACTGCGCATAGCCGAGCTGGTTTCGCTTTGGGAGCTGTGGTAGCCGCCGAATGGTTGTATCAGAAAAAAGGGTTTTATGCGGTAACAGATATGTTTGATTTTGGTCGTTAGTTATTAGTTGTTGGTTCTTGGTGGTTAGTTAATGGCGGGTTATTTTTTTAGTTTTTAATTTTTACTTTATAAAGCATGTTGATAGCATTTCTTATCATATTTTTTCTGGGAACTCAAGTTGGACTGTGGATGCTTTTTGTAAAAGCCGGTCGCCAAGGTTGGGAATCCCTCATCCCATTTTACCGTGAGTATATCATTACACAATTAACAGGCCGACCAGGTTGGTGGGTAATTCTACTGATTGTGCCGGTAATTAATTTATTTATCGGTATCGGACTTTATATAGATTTTGTACGGTGTTATGGCAGAAGATCTTTTTTAGATCAAGTTGGAACGATATTAGTGCCTTTTATTGTGTTTCCTTGGTGGGGTCTAGATGCTAGTGTTACTTATTGGGGTGCCTCAGCAACGGAAGAGTTTAAGAAAAAATATCCTTATAAAAAATCAGCCACAAGAGAGTGGGCCGATGCTATTGTGTTTGCAGTGGTTGCTGCAACCTTAATTAGAACTTTTTTAATAGAGGCCTACATGATCCCTTCTGGATCGATGGAGCGAAGCTTATTAACGGGCGATTTCTTATTTGTAAGTAAGATAAATTATGGCCCTCGTTTGCCAATGACTCCCATTGCCTTTCCCTTTGCTCATCATACAATGCCGATTACTGGAACAAAAGCTTATTGGGATGGGTTGGAGATGGACTACCGACGGTTACCGGGATTACAAAAAATTAAACGCAATGACGTAGTCGTTTTTAACTATCCGATGGAAGCTGATGCACCTTATAACAGACCTGTTGATAAACGGGAAAACTACATTAAGAGAGCCATCGGAATCCCCGGAGATACCATCGCTATTATAGATGCGCAGGTATATGTGAATGGGAAAAAGGGAATAACACCGGTAGAAGGACAGTTGATGTATCAGGTTATCACCGATGGAACGGCTATTAATCCGGATCGGATATATGATATGCGCATAGAGGATTTTCCAATAGATGCGCCTAATTCGTATGGCTTTTTTCTTACCCCATCGTTAGCCAATACCATTAAAGGCTGGAGCAACGTAAAAGAGGTTAGGCCGATTATTTATCCAAAGGGAACGCCAGAACCTACACAAGATATTTTTCCGCAAGGTGCGAAATGGAATCGCGACAATTATGGGCCAGTTATTGTGCCTCATAAAGGATGGACGGTGCAGCTAAATGATCAGACTGCTCCTGTGTATGAAAGAGCTATTACAATTTATGAGGGGAATACCTTTGAGAAGAAAACAGACGGATATTATATAAATGGTAATAAGTCGGATAGCTATACCTTCAAAATGAATTACTTCTGGATGATGGGGGATAACCGCCACAACTCATTGGATTCAAGGTTTTGGGGTTTCGTTCCTGAAGATCATATTGTTGGAAAAGCATTATTTGTTTGGTTAAGCTTAGACGACAAAGGTTCTTTCTTTGACAAAATTAGATGGAACCGAATTTTTATGGGAATCCACTAGCTAGTTGTTTGTTGACCGTTACTCGTTATTCGTGTAAAAAAAGGAAAGGGGTTTATACATTAAACGCCCTTTCCTTTTTTTACTAGTTTTCCTTTTGTTAACGTTTATTGCAACCCTTTTTTTAGTATTAACAACTAACAACTAACAACCAACAACTAATAACCAACAACTAAGCTCCTTCTAAGGGATTTACCTTTAGCTGTTCAGCGAGTGTGTTTAGGTCATTCCATACATCTTCAATGATCGGAATTCCGTTTGTTCTTCTTTGTTTTTCAGCAGTTAATTCTGGCTCGCCCGGGATAATAACAGATTGAATTTTGTCAATAGGCTCGGCATTTTTGAAACGCCTTATCCAATTGTCCATGTGCTGTTTGAAATCTGCGATTGGCCTAAATCCGTCGGCTCGCATAGCTCCCAAGAAATGGCCAATGCCCAAACCTACGGGATTTGGCGCCGGATCCAAATAGGAAACAAAAGGAGGCACCCAAGGGCCGTAATTAGCGCCAGATAACACTGCGCTCAATATATCTACAGTAGCGCTTAATCCATAACCTTTATGGCTTCCATGCATCCGGTCGCTTCCCAAAGGAAGCAAAGATCCGCCTTGCTTAAGCTCATCGGGATTGGTAGAAGAAACACCTGAAGACGTTTGAACCCAGCCTTCGGGGACGGATAAACCTTGTCGTTGTGCAATCTCAAGCTTTCCATTCGCTGCGGCAGAGGTGGCCATGTCGATAACAACAGGTGGGTGTTCGCCAGCCGGAAAAGCATAACATATCGGGTTGGTACCCAACATACGCTCCTTACTGAACGTTGGAGTTACTAAAGGACTAGCGTTGGTCATCGCATAACCAATCATATCCTTTTCGACCGCCATCAACGCGTGATAACCGGCAATACCGAAATGATTGGAGTTGCGAACGGCCACCCAACCGGAGCCATATGTTTCCGCCTTCTCAATAGCAATTTTCATTGCATAGGGGGCCACTACTAAGCCTAAGCCTTGGTCGCCATCAACGGTTGCAGTTGTAGGGGTTTCATGAACAATGCGCATAAGTGGCTTTGCATTTAAGCGACCTTTTTGCCAAAGACGCACATAGCCGCTTAACCGCGCAACACCATGGGAGTCAATACCCCTCATATCTGCTTTAATAAGTACGTCTGCAGCAAGAACGGCATGCTCCTCGCTACAACCGATGGCTAGAAATATTTGTTCTGTAAAATGACGTAATGTAGTTTCCTGTGTGGTGTGATATCTTTTTTCCAAGATGCTCTTATGTAAATTTGAGACGATGCTATTGTTGGAAACAAAAATAAGTTTTTTGTCTGAGATGCCCTATCTTTTTATCCGACGTTCCAGACACCATAACCGTTTGTGTGTTAGAGAAAAATTATTATAGCTATATTAAGAGCCTGTTTAAAATTCATCTAATAATTTGTTTATGCTTCTTTTTGGCTGCGACTTTGTTATATTTTCTTGAGGTAGACGCAAGCTATCTCTTCAAAAACATGCCTCGTCTCACTCAAAAATAAGCTATAAACATTTTTACAATATAAATTTAAACAGGCGCTAAGGGTTTAATAAGGTGAATGATTTTTTTATAAAATAGTTGACGAGGGATGCAACCATTTAGGCAAATAGAACATCTAATTAAAAAACACGATGGATTTGGAGCATACATACTCAATTGAACAACTAGTAGATGGCTGCAGACGAGGAGAACGTAAGGCACAGGAACTGCTTTACAGAAAACTTGCTGCTCCCATGTTTAATGTTTGTTTACGGTATGCATCCAGTGATTTTGAAGCAGAGGATATGATGCAGACCGGATTTATAAAAGTGTTTAAAAATATTTCCAATTTCAGAGGTGAGGGATCCTTTGAAGGATGGATAAGACGCATTATGGTGAACACAGCAATAGAGATTTACCGTAAAAATTTAAGAATGCTAAAAACAACAGATATCACGGAAATTTTTGACCATGAGCAACAGCTATTTGATATGGACAGTCTGGAGACGGAAGACTTGATGAAACTCATTCAACAGTTGCCAGATGGTTATAGGATTGTTTTTAACATGTATGCGATTGAAGGCTATTCCCATCAAGAAATAGCGAATACGCTTCAAATTAGCGAAGGAGCCTCTAAGTCGCAATTATCGAGGGCGAGAGCTTGGCTAAGGAATAAGTTGATTATAACGGAAGGAGGAGGAAATTATGGAACATATGCAGGATAAAGAATTTGACAAGAAATTGCAGGAGAAAATAGGGGCTTTTACCCCTAAAGTGCCTGAACATTTATGGGATAACATCGTAAAAGAAGTGCACGGGCAGTCAATAGTACCTTCAAAAAAAGACAGCGCAGCATTAAGCTGGTTAAAAATTGCCGCATCTATTGCCATGGTACTAACGGCAATCACTTTATATGTAAAGAGACCGCATGAAGTTATTTATTTAAGCGGCAACAAGGTTCAACAGATAGAACAAAAGGAAGTTTTGCAATCCCAAACACCTGCGGTGGTGACTGCAAAAAAGGAAGTAATGGAATGGAATACGGATAAAAGTCAAATTCCAAGGTATGAAACTGTTGAACAGAAGACGTTAATAGAGGTTGCTACTCAGGACGAAAAAAGCGTTCCTCATCAATCATTTGATGCTGAAATCAAAGGACCGGATATTTTGTTGGTTAAAAGCGAGGTTAAATTGCCGGAGCATATCGCTTCTTTACCACTGATTACTTCTGAGCCTGTGGAGGAAGAAAGTGTTAAAAGAAATAAAAAGGGCTTTGCGGTAAGCGATGTGCTAAATTATGTGGTGGCATCTGTAAACCAAGGTGATAAAAAGGTGATTTCATTTGCCAACGACGATGAAGGGATATTAAAAGTAGCACTTGATTTAAAAGCCCTCAAAACGAAGTTATAAATTACCTGGCCCTCACATCGAGATTTCGTAATAAATTAAAAAAATATCTAAAAACGACGTATGAAACATATATTATTAACCGGATTATTTTTCTTTGGCATTGGAGCTACAGTTTTTGGCAATAAACTTCGGGAAGCCCCTCTTGTATATCAATCGACGGACACGACGAACATGGATACCGTTAAATCTGAAACAAAAAAGAAACGGAAAATAACTTTTAAGCTGGATAGTGATGGTGATAAGTTGTTGGAGGTTACCAAAGAAGACGACAAGGAAAAGAACGACAAAAAAGTGAAGAAATATAGTAAAAAATCAAAAGTGATATTAGGCATTACTTTTTCTCGTTTTGACCTGGGATTGGCTACCCTCTTAGATAATGGAAGTTTTACATTAAGTCCGGAGAATGATTTTTTAAAGAATAGAACATGGAAAACCATCAATGTAGGTTTTGACGTTTTTCAGTTTGGTTATCGGTTTAATGAAAATTTTAGAATGTTTATGGCTGCTGGTTTTGACTGGACTCACATAAGGCTGAAAGAAAATATAATCTTTGAACGCAACACCTCTCCATTAACCTATGTTCAGTCGGACATAGACTATAAGAAAAATAGATTTAGCTCGAGTTATCTAAGAATTCCCATCACCTTCGAACATCGTTTTGGCCCAGACAAAGATCTGAAAGTAGCCTACGGCCCAATAGGTGGTTTCCTGTTGAGTGGAAGTCAAAAATTTAAAAGCGATGAAGAAGGAAAAAGAAAAGTAAAAGATGATTTTAACTACGCAAAGTTCCGCTACGGTGCCTTTGCGAGAGTGGGCTACCAGTCGTTCGGATTATATGCTAAGTACTATTTTAACGATATGTTTGAAAATAGCCCACAACAAGAAGGCTTGAAGAACCTGTCTTTTGGACTAATGCTCTTTTTCTAGTTGATAGACAAGCAAAGAGAGAACGTTCTAGCAATCCTTAAGCATCATTTAAAAAAAATTAATATCTTCGAAGCGTTTGCACTAAGGGTGCGGATGATTTTTTAGATGGCAAACAATACGGAGTCCCCTGCATGCGATTTTATTGCTTCTGATGTACAGAAACACGGACTGTCCTATATTCAGGTAAGTAATTTATCTAGACGTTTCTCTGAGAAACCGGATAGCTTGGGTTTAACAGATATATCCTTTGGGGTTGATAAGGGAAAAATAACAGCGGTTATTGGAGAAAGCGGTAGCGGGAAAAGTACCTTGCTACGATTGGTTTACGGTTTGTTAGAACCAGATAGTGGCGAGATACGCTTCAAGGGCTGGAAGGTTCCTGGGCCCGATGAGAAGCTTATTCCTGGGCATGCATCTATGCGCCTGGTGTCTCAAAATTTTGAAGATTTGAATACCTATGCCAATGTTTGGGATAATGTCGCATCTCGTTTATCAAATACCAATTTACAGGAAAAACACGATAAAACAGAAGTCGCGCTGAACAGTTTAGGCATTCTACGATTAGCCAAACAACGTGTGGTAGATTTGAGCGGCGGGGAAAAACAACGGGTCGCTATCGCCAGGGCCTTGGTTACCGGTCCGGAGGTGTTATTGATGGATGAACCCTTTAACCAAGTAGATGCGTCTTTCCGAGATCATTTACAGCAAGATATTCGAAAGATAGTTGACGAAATAGGTCTTACCATTATTATGGTATCTCATGATCCAGCTGAAGTATTAGCCATGTCAGATTCTTTATTGATTTTAAAGGATGGAAAATTAATGGCAATGGGTTCGCCGCTGACGATTTATAACAATCCTCCAAACGCTTATGCAGCAACATTGCTAGCGAAGAGTAACATTCTATCACGGAAACAGGCGTCCGCGCTTCTTCCGGATATACAAAAAGATCAAATTATAATTCACCCGGAATGGTTAAGCGTAGCAGACAATCCTCTCGGCACTTTTGAAATACATTCCATCCTTTTTAAGGGATTTTATGAAGAGATTTTATTGCAGGATCAAATGCTTCAGTTAAGATGGATTAATAAAAACCCAAGGCAATACCGTGTTGGGCAGCGGGTTGACGTGAAAGTAGATAACTTTGTGGCGTACTAATTTAATTTGTTCTTTAGAACAGTTAGCAAGTTATTAAAGTCTTCGTCGGTATAGCCTAAGGATAGATAGATTATTTTTCCTTGTTCATCAATAAGCACATTACGGGGTATGCCGCTGTTCGCATATTTTGAGAATATTTGTCTTTCAAGATCAGGCAAGATTGGAAAGGTGTAACCTGTCTTTTGTATGAATGGAGTTAGTTTATCCCAATTTTCTTCACGACCGAACACAAAAAGTTCAAAATTTTCATTTGACTTGTATACATCGTAAATTTCTTTTTGTACCCTGGGTAGTTCTTTTCTGCAGGGAGGACACCAGGTGGCGAAGAAGTTAATTAAGATGATCTTTCCTTTATACTCATGAAGATTTTTCACGCTGCTGTCGGCTAGGGTAAATTCGAAATTGGGGGCGTTATCACCCATTTTAACCAACCATTCCTGTTGATCTTGTGCATAGGAAAATATCGGTAGAAAGCCTACCAGAAAAAAGATAATATGTCGCATCTTCTAAGAATATTTAGCAAATTTAGGGAAAATAGGCTGTAATATGGTTACTTTAATTCGTAAATAGTTGCTTTAAAAGAACCTTTTTTTTGTCACTTTCTTCCGCAGAAAGTAACCAAAGACTCATCGCTTGGAACTTTGCTATAAGCGGTAGTGCATCAACGTGCAAGCCGCAAATTTCCTAGGCGATATTTTAGCAGAACGGAGGGCTTTTACTTTTAACCGAACGTAATATCTTTAGCCTTGAAATATAGCCCTGTGCGTGGGAAGAACGGCCAATACGCGCCATGAATGCTTTGCCATCAGGTGCAAGGTAGCCTACAAAGCCTTGATTTATTCACTTGTATCTATTTTAAAGGAGTTCATGAGCTCATCGCCACGCTCTTCGGTTTGCTCAACTTTTATCAAGAACCTTCCCGTAGGGAAAGCTTGAATGCCCTTAAAACCAACAAGTGATGAAAAAAGTTGATTAATAAAAAGGTTCTTTTATTGAACCATTTTATTGGCGCAAGTGGAGCTGGCAAAAGCTTCTGGTTTAGCTTTAAAAACAAATCCCATACTTAGGATATATCCCATCGCTTCATGAAGTGCCTGATTTGATTTAAACATAGGGTTTGTATTAATATCTGCATGTACCTCCAGGTCTACATGGTATTGGTCAAGCAAATCGCAAAGTGCATACGCTGTTTCAATGCTTCGTTGTACTTCTGCTAACATGCGCTCTTTGATGCTCATTTTCAGAAGTGTTTTTTCCTGATGAATAAACATGAACCCCCCTTTCTTTTCACGGATGAAAGCTATTACTGTTGCAAAGTCGGTAATGCTTCCTTTTACCTGTGAATCGGTGCCAATGCACACTTTGAGTTTGTTGCCTAATGCATATTCCTTGGAGATGGCCAAGCCTACTTCATCTAAGAGTGGTTTGCGAATGGGTTCGCCGCTAAATTTTTTCCAGGTCATAAGAGTTAATATAAGGATGTGTCAATTAATTAAATTGCTGCCTGTCCGCCTCTTGTTCTGGTATAAAGTTAGTGCATTTATGTTAGCTTGGTGTAAAAATGATATGGTTTATTTGTTAACATTTGGCTAATTTTCAACAGATTATGGTGTTTTTGGTGATTTTTTTTAAAATAAATTAGCTGGCTTTACAGGTAATTCTACGATCCGTCATGTCATCGTTACCCGCTATTCGTCCGCTAGTTATTCGCTAATAATACGCTTTTGACCCCTATAAAGCGAATATACTGTGTATATAGCGCGGATAGGAGGCGAGAGATACTCGACGGAGGGTCGAAAAAGAGGGCTCATTAAGTTGTGTTTTAAATCAATTTTATTTCTATAGTTTTTTTACAGGCGATTTATGCGTTTTTTTCTAAACAAAATCCGTTACTTAGCTGTATAGTTAGGTATTAATCTTAATTCTTACTCACTGAAAAAATAAGAAAAAATGAAATTTAAATCTCAAATTATGGCATTGGCTGCGGGAGCATTTGTTGCAGCTTCTTTGTCAGCATGTAACCAGTCCGGTAGTAATACAGAAAGTGGTACAGATACTACGGTGGTAGAAGAAACCAAAACCGCCATTTCAGTTACGCCGGTGGCCGATTCAAAAGCATTTCCGGGAGCAGAGTTAGCGGTTTCGTCGATAACGGCTTCTCCAAGTACGTCTAATGACTCTGTTAAGTTGGATGTTAAGTATGCTGTAAAAAACTTCACTTTAACTGAGCATACGGCCGATCATAACGCCGATCACATGGCTAATTCAGCAGAAGGACAACATATTCATTTTATCTTAGATAATGGGCCGTATTCTGCTTTATATAAGCCCGAGAATAGCGTAAGCTTGAAAAAGGGGTCTGAGCACTATTTATTGTCGTTCTTATCCAGGTCATATCATGAGTCTATTAAGGAGCCTAAGGCCTATGTGTTGAAGCATTTTAAGATTACGGATGATGGTAAATACCAAGAATTGCCAGTTCCTGCTGATGCAGCCTTGTTTTACAGTCGCCCGAAAGGAGAGTATAAGGGGAAAGATACTGAAAACCTACTATTAGATTTCTACTTAGTGAATACAGAACTTTCTGCCTCAGGAAATAAAGTGAAGGCTGAAATTAATGACACCACTATCACCTTAGATAAATGGGGTCCTTACGAAATCAAGGGCGCTCCTAAAGGTAATTTGAAAGTTAAATTAACACTTGTTGGTCCTGATGGAACTGAGATAAAAGGTGATAATACTACTATTACACGCGAGGTAAAACTAAGCGAATAAGATACGAACGTTAATTGTATAAGAGGCTCACATAGGTGGGCCTTTTTACTTTGTGTTTTGTTCTTTTTTTCTACTTGCCTGCGCCCATTAGCAAGGTGCTTCGGCTGGCTTGTTCCATTACAATCCGTGGCTGACATGCCGGACGCAAAAGAAGCACTCTCCCCACAAGGCTACACTTCGTTCATCCTTTTCTCTTTTCTCGTTAGCTTCGCCTTAAAAATGAACTATAGGCACATCAGCTCCCGATTGCTATCTACACAAGCCTAGGCCATTTTCGTCCTTCGGGACGTTTGTGCTTGCTCGCAACAGCTCTCCGTTTTACCTTAAATCCGCATTAGTCAGCTGCAGCTTGTAATGGGAGGCACTACTGTTGAGCAGCTGTCTATAGCGGGAGGTTACTCACATTGTGTTTGTTCTTAAAGGTGTTCGTGAGTTCGCAAGGCTCGATTTTGCTTTTGCGGCAAAAAGAAGATGAAATTAAACCTTCTTTTATAATTTGTGAAAAAACCTCAATTTATCTAAGTTTGCTTCCTAGCAAAAAAGTGATGCAAAATAAAGAAGCTGTACTGACTCCTCTGATTAATGCGCTTGATTTAGACGAAGCCTGTGTTAAATTACTGGAAACGAACGAAGAAATTGATCCAACGGGAATAACTAACATAGCGCAAGTCTATCAGTTAATTGCTGATGTCGGTAAAGCATTGGATGTTCCTCACAAAGCTGAGGCATTAGTAGAGTTGTTGGAAGAGCGGATTAACATCGTTATCCATAAACTAAAATTTATTGAAGATGGGCAGAAGCCGAAGGTGGTCTTGCCTGAGAATGGCTCGTTAGAGGAAGCTGATGAAAAGGGATACCAACGATCCCTAATTGAAGCAGCGGGTGGAAAGCCCTATAAACAAGAATTGGGAGATGTTAATCCAGGCTTAATTATTTTCTTGGCGAAAGAAAAAGGAATGTACCAACTATTGGGGGAGTTGCCTGTTATCCTTGAGCAAGCTGAGTGGAAAAATACCGATGCTGTGAAAAATAATAAGATCTTTCTAGTGGATGGTACAAAACATTTACAAGGAAATTTATTACAGATCGCAGATGATGTTGAGCTATTAGCCGAGATCTTATATCCTCAATATTTTGTGTATGGAGGGAGTGGAGAGTCGTGGCTTAAATTTGAATTATAAAGTAGCAAGTATCAAGACGGTAATATTAAGTAGCAAGGCAATCACGGCACGTAGTAAAATGTCTAATTCCAAAATTTTTGTCTAACCATTAGAAAATATGAACGAAAAAGAACCTGATTTTGAGAAGATAGCTGCTCAATTAGCTAATCCATCTGGCGAGGAGGGAACTGTTGTCGCCAACAGAATGAATGAGAGCAATGGGGAGATGACGCTTCATACTATTGGTTTATTAAATATAAATGATGGAGACAGAGTGCTTGAGCTAGGCCCTGGAAATGCGAAATTTGCGTCATATGTGTTAGAGAAGGCGAACGATGTTTGCTATTTTGGTGGAGATATATCCACTTTAATGATTGACGAGGCGAAAAAAAATAATCAGTCTTACTGTGAGGCAGGAATGGCTTCATTTCGTTTACTAGATGGAATTTCCTTACCCTTCGAAAGTCAGTTTTTTCATAAAATATTTACTGTAAACACTCTTTATTTCTGGGAAAATCCCGCTCAGCAACTTGATGAGTTATATCGTGTTTTAAAACCAGGAGGAATTTTGTGCATTGCCATTAGAAGCAGAAATTTTATGGAGACACTACCCTTCACAAAATACGGTTTTACGTTGTATAGTCCGGAAGAAGGCATGGAACTGTTTCAACAAAGTTCCTTCCAAGAAATAAGTTATACGGTCGTTTCAGCAGCAGGCGAAACCTTCAGCGGAGAACCAGTTGTCAAGGAAGATGTGTTCTTTATTTTAAGGAAAAGTATATAGTTATTCGTTACCAGTTACTAGTTATTCAATCAGTGTTTGACGAGTAACTAATAACTAATAACGAGCAACGAAAGCTATTTCACCAATTTCTTATACTTAAAGCGTTTTGGTGTAACATCGCCAATACGTTTCTTACGGTCCTCTTCATAATCTGAGTAGTTTCCTTCGTAAAAATGAACCTGCGAGTCGCCCTCAAACGCTAAAATATGTGTACAGATTCGGTCGAGGAACCAACGATCGTGAGAAATGATAACAGCACATCCGCCGAAATTTTCAAGGCCTTCTTCCAAGGAGCGCAAGGTGTTTACATCGATATCATTTGTTGGCTCATCCAGCAGTAAAACGTTTGAACTTTTCTTTAACGTAATGGCTAAATGAACCCTGTTGCGTTCTCCTCCCGATAGTACATTTACTTTTTTCTGTTGGTCAGCACCATTAAAATTGAATTTAGAAACATATGCTCTTGAATTAAGCGTACGATTACCTAGTATAATATTGTCATGACCACCAGTGATATTTTCCCACACTGTTTTATTTGGATCAAGATCGTCATGTAATTGGTCTACATACCCAAGTGCTACCGTTTCACCTACTTTAAAGGAACCGCTATCAGGATGCTCTTGCCCAGTTATCAGCCTAAACAAAGTTGTTTTACCGGCACCGTTAGGGCCTATGATGCCAACAATTCCGGCAGGTGGTAAAGAGAATGTCAGGTTCTCAAAGAGCACTTTGTCGCCATAAGCTTTACTAACGCCCTGCGCTTCGATTACTACATTTCCTAAACGAGGTCCGGGCGGGATAAAGAGCTCCAGCTTATCTTCACGCTCTTTCGTTTCCTCCGAAGCGAGTTTTTCGTAATTTGATAAACGCGCTTTAGATTTAGCATGTCGTGCTTTTGGTGCCATGCGAACCCATTCCAATTCACGCTCCAATGTCTTTTGACGTTTACTCTCTGTTTTTTCTTCTTGCGATAAACGCTTCGCCTTTTGATCAAGCCAAGAAGAGTAGTTTCCTTTCCAAGGAATTCCTTCACCGCGATCTAGTTCAAGAATCCAGCCTGCAACATTATCCAGAAAATAACGATCATGCGTCACGGCAATTACCGTACCTTGATATTGTTTTAAATGTTGTTCAAGCCAGTCGATAGATTCGGCATCCAAGTGGTTTGTTGGCTCGTCTAATAAAAGCACAGCAGGTTCCTGCAGTAAAAGGCGACATAATGCCACTCGCCGACGTTCGCCGCCTGACAAATTGACAATTTTCGCATCAGGGTCAGGGCAGCGCAAAGCATCCATTGCTCTTTCGAGTCTGCTATCTAGTTCCCAAGCGCCTGTCGCATCAATTTTATCTTGAAGTTCTCCTTGGCGATTAAGCAGTTTTTCCATTTCATCTGGATTCTCGTATACTTCAGGAAGGCCAAATTTTTCATTGATTTCTTCATATTCCTGTAAGATCGCTTTGGTTTCTGCCACACCCTCTTCTACGATTTCTTTAACCGTTTTATCCGGATCTAAAATAGGCTCCTGAGCCAAATATCCCACAGAATAACCTGGAGAAAATACCACTTCACCTTGATACGATTTGTCTAAACCGGCTATAATTTTAAGGAGAGAGGACTTTCCGGAGCCGTTTAAGCCGATAACGCCGATCTTTGCTCCATAAAAGAAGGATAAATAAATATTCTTTAGTACTTGTTTTTGAGGTGGGTAAATCTTATTTACTCCAGCCATCGAAAAGATTACTTTCTCGTCTGACATATCTTTGATAAAATTCTCCTACAAAGATGGTGATATTTAGTCATAAAGACGTAACTTTAGATATCATTAGGGCTGACAAGCTTATCAGAAATTACAAATGGCGTAATTGTTGATAAAAGTTACAGAAAGCGCTAGATGTTTAATTAATAATTTTTTTACATTTAGAGCATTAAAAGAAAGGTAAATACATTCATGGAAGCAAAATTCTCGCCACGCGTAAAAGACGTTATTTCCTATAGCAGGGAAGAAGCGCTTCGACTTGGACACGATTATATCGGCACCGAGCACCTCTTGCTAGGCCTGATCCGCGAGGGAGATGGTTTAGCGATCAAGATATTAAAGCATGTGGGGGTAGATACCACCAGACTGCGCCGATCTATTGAAGATGCAGTAAAAGGTACCTCATCGACTACTGCTAATCTGGGGAATATCCCGCTTACAAAGCAAGCGGAAAAAGTGTTGAAAATCACCTACCTAGAAGCGAAAATATTTAAGAGTGAAATCATAGGTACAGAACATCTTCTACTTTCTATTTTAAGAGACGAAGATAATATCGCCTCACAAATACTTCAGCAGTTCCATATCAACTATGATATTTTTAAAGCCGAAGTGGAGCAAAATAAAACAGAAGTAACTGATCAAGCTACTGGATCTACTGCAGGTGATGATGACTATAGGGATGAAGATAGTTTTAGTCAACCTAAAAAAGTGTCGGACATTAAATCTAAAACTCCAGTGCTAGACAATTTTGGTAGAGACTTAACCAAAGCTGCAGAAGAAGGTCGTTTGGATCCTATTGTAGGACGTGAAAAAGAGATTGAACGCGTATCTCAGATTCTTTCACGTCGTAAAAAGAATAACCCTATCTTGATAGGGGAACCGGGTGTAGGTAAATCTGCTATTGCAGAAGGTTTGGCCCTACGTATTGTTCAACGTAAAGTTTCGAGAGTACTCTTTAACAAGAGGGTGGTTACGCTAGATCTTGCCTCTTTGGTTGCAGGTACCAAGTACCGTGGTCAATTTGAAGAACGCATGAAAGCGGTAATGAATGAATTGGAAAAATCTCCGGATGTTATCTTGTTCATTGATGAAATTCATACCATTGTTGGAGCCGGTGGAGCGTCAGGTTCATTAGATGCCTCCAACATGTTTAAGCCAGCTTTAGCCCGTGGAGAAATACAATGTATTGGTGCGACCACTTTAGATGAATACCGCCAATATATTGAGAAAGATGGTGCATTGGATCGTCGTTTCCAAAAGGTAATGATTGAACCGGCTACACACGAGGAAACGATCGAGATTCTTAACCGCATTAAAGATAAGTATGAAGAACATCATGCGGTTACGTATACACAGGAGGCTATTGATGCCTGTGTGAGCTTAACTACACGTTATATCACCGATCGCTTTTTACCAGATAAGGCTATCGACGCCTTAGATGAAGCAGGTTCTAGAGTGCATCTTACAAACATACATGTGCCTCAAAGTATCATCGATATCGAAGAGAAAATTGAAGATATCAAGATTGAGAAGAACAAAGTGGTTAGAAGCCAGAAATATGAAGAGGCTGCCAAGTTAAGAGATACTGAGAAGAAACTGTTAGAAGAGCTTGATCGTGAAAAACAAGCTTGGGAAGCAGAAACAAAAACTAAACGGTATACGGTTACCGAAGATGATGTTGCACAGGTTGTTTCCATGATGACGGGCATTCCGGTACAAAGAGTAGGTCAGACTGATAGCCAGAAGCTATTAAGTATGGGCGATTCAATGAAAGGAAGAATTATCGGTCAGGACGAAGCGGTAAGAAAACTTGTAAAAGCGATTCAACGTACACGTGCCGGATTGAAAGATCCTAAAAAGCCAATTGGTTCATTTATTTTCTTAGGTCCTACGGGGGTAGGTAAAACAGAATTAGCCAAAGAGTTAGCACGCTTCATGTTTGATAGTGAAGATTCACTGATTCAAATTGACATGAGTGAATACATGGAGAAATTTGCGGTTTCCCGTTTAGTGGGTGCGCCTCCGGGATATGTTGGTTATGAAGAAGGTGGTCAGCTTACTGAGAAGGTTCGCAGAAAACCATATTCCGTAGTACTATTAGACGAGATTGAGAAGGCCCATCCAGATGTGTTTAACTTATTGTTACAAGTGTTGGATGAAGGTCAGCTTACAGATAGCTTAGGCAGACGGGTTGATTTTAGAAATACCATCGTAATCATGACTTCCAACATCGGAGCACGTCAATTGAAAGACTTTGGCCAAGGTGTAGGTTTCACTACGAATGCAAAGGCTACACAGGCTGAAACACATTCACGTAGCGTTATTGAAAATGCACTTAAACGGGCATTTGCACCTGAGTTCTTAAACCGTGTGGATGATGTAATTGTGTTCAATGCTCTAGGAAAAGAAGAAATCTTCAAAATCATTGATATTGAGCTGAAATCATTGTTTACCCGTATTCAAGGATTGGGTTATACAGTTAACTTAACGGAAGAGGCTAAGGCGTTTATCGCAGACAAGGGCTTTGATAGCAATTTTGGTGCTCGTCCATTAAAAAGAGCTATACAGAAATACCTAGAAGATCCAATTGCAGAAGAAATCCTTAAGGGTGATTTGGCTGATGGCGCGACCTTAGAGATCGACTACAACAAAGAAAAAGAAGAAGTTGTAGTAAATGGTTCTAATGGAAAAGCGAAGACCTCTTCAAAACCTACCGATATCAAAAAGGAAAAGGAGCATGAAGAGCATAATGAAAAAGATGGTAGTGAAAAAGAAGGGTAGTTTTTATTAGCTAACTTCTTAATTAGCTGATGAGCTAATTTTTAAAATAAACATACAAAGGCGTTACTAGAAATAGTGACGCCTTTGTTATTTGGGGTATCAAGACAGAAGTACTAAGATACAAGATTAAAACGTAGTCCGTAACTAATAACCAATAACCAACAACGACTAACAAATAACTAAAGCTGGATCGATTCTTGCTTAAACCTTTTAGAGTTTTATGACTCTAATATGAAAATGCAAAACACGGGATATAAAACCCCATCCGCCATTTCGACCGAAGGCACTGTAAGGGGGTGTGCGGAGTGGAGAAATCTCCATAAGAAGTAGGATAACTGGTACTATTTCTTATTTTTGAAGAATATAAACAGAATTTAGCTAACAGCTAATACATTAAAACCTCATCGAATGAAGAAGTATTTATTTTTAATGATTGCCTTGGTAGGTCTAGTAGGAATGAGTGGGTGTAAGAAAACGGAAGTTGTAGAAAGGGCTATAATGCCAAATCGAACATTTATTTATACTGTAACTAGTAATCAGTGGCAGCTTTCACAGGACGGTTTAACTTTGTTTCATGATATTGATTTGCCAGAATTGGAACAATATTATTTAGAACAAGGTAATGTGAGTGTGGCTATAAGTGGAGACAACGAGCAAAGTTATGATATTCTGCCAGCTACTTATAATGGATATTCTTATTCCGTTAATTATACAGCCGGGTTTGTAACGCTTAAGGTAGAAGACCCTCTTCTTGAAGCAGGTATCGAATTAAAGCCGCCCGCTTCATCTATCGTTGTTAAAATAGTGCTTTCAGATTCTGATTTTATTCAGTAGATACGTCACCTTTGGGAGGCATTATTAATAATTGTCGTCCTGAAATTAGTTCGATAGCAGTGTCCTATAGACATTGCTTACATCGACGCTTTAAGGCCTTTTTACGTACTATTATAGTATGTTGCCAGCATATAGACTATATGAAGCACAGATAAGACATGGCTACGGCGTATCGTATGGATAGATTTCAGGGCTATGGCGACAGACTGATTCTGCATATATTTCCTGACCCTTTTTTACTTATTTTAGCCGTAGTTTCGTATATTCGTTGTTATAGGCCAACGCTTTTGGCAATCTTTAATATCTGTTCGTATCTCCTTCGATCCGTCCTCATACCATTGTAATACCTTCTAGGTAATTGCTTCGGATTTATTACAGATACTCTCCACGCTATATCTACGGTAAGTCCAGGTTTTTGCTATAAAAACCTAGTGTCACCCTGGACTGAACGTGGACTCACCCTGGACTCACCCCGAAGAAGGTACCTGCCAGACTCCTCGTTGGTGCTTCTGTGCTTCAAAGAATTTCCTGTCGTTTTTAATAGGTATTCGAAAGGATCATTATTATAAGTAAAGATAAAATAAAAACTTACAAGTGAAATTGGAGATTTTAAAAAAAGTACTTGCTATTAAATAAATCAACTTATTGTTTCCCTCTTTATGCTCGCTTACGACTAAACATTAAAGAATTA